>PLMM01000292.1 GCA_003142495.1 Gemmatimonadota bacterium
CTGCTGATTCGCTCCGGGATCCGCTATCAGAGGCACCCCGCGTGCGCATCGAACCCATTCATCAAGGCCGTGTATTCCCGCCCCAAAACACTTCCAGTCAACGTTTGTTGAATCTGATTGTAAAGTCAGCGCCTTCCACCCGGGAGTGAACTGGAGCAGTTGCTGAAGAGTGATGTTCTCGACACGCGGATCCTCCGTGTCGCCCGGTAACAGCGTGAGGTCAGGACGAACGGCGAAGAGACGATCACTGAGATTTAGTTTCCCTTGGTCGATTGCGCGTAGGACTGCCACAGATGTGATTGTCTTCGATACGCTCCAAAGTCGGAAGATCGATCGGCTGTCGATGCGCCGCCCTGTGCCGCTATCGGCGATACCGTATCCTCGAGCGTAGATGAGCTTTCCCTGTCGCATAATGGCAATCGATCCGCCAACGATATTTCGATTGCGCAACTCTGCCGTCATGAGACTATCGATGCCGAGAATCACGCCCTGCGGAGCGCAGGATGCAGTGATGTTTACAGTGATCGAGGTGCCGCTCGTGAGACCGCTGTACGGGGCGGGAGATGGATTCGAGCAATTCGCCGGGACGCCCGTCACAACAATGGATCCCGCGCCCGTGCTAACGGGTACGCCAGGAACTGAATAGGACCCGTTGGCCGCAGTCGTTACGGCGGGCATCGCACTTCCGCCTGTCGGCGTGACGATCACGGATGCGTTGGGTATGCCGCCGCCAAGCGAGCTACTGACGCTACCCGCAATCGTACCCGTAGGTAGAATGCAGGTGACCGTGATTTGGATGTCGACCGAGCCGCCCGCCCGCAAATCGGAATAGTTTGCCGGAGAAGGCATCGTGCAATTCGCAGGAACGGCTGCTAAGGCAACCGTTCCCGAGCCTTGGGGAACCGCGCCGATCGAGAACGACCCGTCTGCGCGCGTAACCTCTGTGGTAAGAGTTGAGCCACCGGCCGGTGTGACAGCGACTGCTATAGCGGGCAGTCCTGCGCCTAAAGAGCTTCGGACACTTCCGCTTACGGTCCCGGTGTTTGGCGCAGTTGCCCCACTATCGCCACCGCCGCCGCAAGCGAAAACAAAAGCACAACCGAGCGCAGCGCTGGCGCGTCGCCAAAACATCGGAGCGTTGAGCGCGGTGACGAGTGTGCGCGACTTTAGCATAGTTGGTCCTGACGAGTGAGAAGGCGCATCATCCGAACCCTCCGCGCCTATACGGGAGTAACTGGTGGCCCTGAGTTGACCCATCACCGGTGCACCACCATATTCGCGAACGAGCGTCACGTGGGCGTCAGCTTTTCGTCAATTGGGCGGGGGAGCGAGTATGTTGTTACTAAAGCTCCTCGGTGGCGCGGCGCTACAGCGCTCGGACGGTTCAGCCGTTCCGTTCCAGCGACGCCCCTTGGCGGTCCTGGCGGTTCTTGCTCACGCGGGGGAGCGGGGGCTGAGTCGCGAGCGCTTGGCCTCGCTGTTCTGGCCTGAAAGCGCTGACGAGCAGGCGAAGGGTGCCGTTCGGCAAATGCTCCACGTCATCCGCAAAGCCCTTGAGTCGCCAGAGATCGTGCTTGGCACGATGGACCTCCGACTCAACACATCCCTCATTCGTTCCGATCTGACGGAACTCGAGGTCACCGCGCGAGCCGGCGATGCGGAGAGGGTCGAACAACTCTACGCTGGCCCCTATCTCGACGGTTTCGCGCTGAGCGGCTCTGAGCAGTTCAACCGATGGGCAGATCGGGAACGCGACCGAATCGTGAGTCTCGTGCGAGACACGTACGAACGACGCGCCGCAGAACTGAGTCGAACGGGGGAAAATGCGGAGGCCGCGCGGTGGTGGCGCCGAATTCAAGCCCTTGATCCTCTGGACGGACGCGCGGCTTTGGCGCTCATGCGAGCGCTCGCTTCAGCAGGCGATCCGACGGCGGCGGTGCGGCATGCGCGACTACACACGACGCTCGTGCGCGCGGAGCTCGACCTCGATCCCGATCCCGCAATCAGCGAGCTCGCCGAGACTCTGCGTGGGGCGGGTGATCTCGCCGCGATTGATGCCGCGCCGGTCGTCGGTGTTGGGCATCCCCCTGCACGGCTCGTCGCATCGACGGCTCTCGAATCTTCGCACCACGATCGCAGAGAGGAGCAGGCGACTCACAACTCGGTGCACGACATTCCTCGCAGGGCGAGCCTTGTGCGACGCACTGGAATTGTCGGCCTCGTCGCCGTCGCCCTGATTGCAGCCGGCGTGTGGCGCTCGTCGCCGGGATCTCGCGGAACTGCGGCTAGCATGATTCGCGCTCGATCACAGACTCCCGTTCGTATCGCCGTGCTTCCGCTCGATGTCGGAGGCGATACCGCCGATGAGTATTTAGCCGAGGGAGTCTCCGACGCAATTCGCTCGCAGCTCGCGTCCGATTCACGACTGGAAGTGATCGGGCGAGCGAGCTCAGATGCGTATCAGCATTCGGAGAAGTCCGTCGACTCGATTGCTGCCGAACTTCGAGTGACGTATGTCGCGACTGGGCGACTCAGTCGATCTGATTCCTCGGTCAATGCTTCGCTCAGATTGGAGCTGGAGCTTCGACAACCCGAGAGTGGTGGGCGAGTTTTTTCCAAGCTTCTCACGGTTCCCGTGCGAGATCTCGGCAGCGCCTCGGATTCACTGGCGAACCTCGTCGCGAGTCTTTTGGGCACGAGATCGACTCCCTCATTGATGGCGGCGCGCGGCATCACCGCGGACAGCCGCGCGAGGGNNCCTACGATGCATTTCTTCGGGGTGAGATGATCACGGATCACGATGGAACGTGGGAAGCGGCTCGCCTGCAGAAAGCCATTCCCTACTTTGCTGAGGCGCTCCGAGAAGATAGTCTCTTCGTGCCCGCTTGGGCGGCGATGGCGAGAGCCGAGGCTGCGCTTTTTAACTCGAGTCCAACGCTATCAACAAGTTCCGCGGCTCATCGAGCGTTGTTGCGCTCTCAAACGCTGGCCCCGACCTGGCCCGGATCACTGCTCGCGGCAAGTGTGGTCGCCCACACAATCGATAACGACAATCAGCTCGCGCTGGCGTCCGCGAAAGGTGGGCTTGCCTACGCGCCTCACGATGCCGACCTCCTGATTGCCGCGGCGGATGGAGAGCGATCGTTCGGAAGGTGGCAGGCCGCATTTTCACTCTATCACGAGGCTGTGAACGTCGACCCGCGCTCCCCTCGCGCGTCGATGAAACTCATCGAGTGGTATATTTGGCAGCGCGACTACCGGAAGGCTCTGGCCGAGGCGAATCGCGGCCTCGCGTTCGCACCAAAAAATCTCGATTTGCGACTGCACAAGGTGATGACGCAGGTGGACATGGGTGACCTGGCGGCCGCGCGCACCACCATCGCTGAAGCCCCGACGGGTGTGGATCGCGCGAGAATGGCTGGCTTCTTTGTCAACTTCTACGACATGGGTTGGGTGCTGGATGATTCGCTCAAGGAATTGCTCTTGAATGCTCGACTTTCGTCGAAGCTGGACTCGTCGACCGAGTGGGGTGAGCTAGCGGATCTTGCGATGTTGCGCGGCGACACCGTTCAGGCACGCGCGTTTGCAAGACATCTACTGAAGACCGCGGCGCAGCACGTCGCAGAATTTCCGGACAATGCAGCGGGGCTAAGTGACTACTGTTACGACCTTGCGTTCGCCGGAGATAGAGACGCAGCAGTCAGGACATGCCAGGAGGCCGTGCGAGCAGAACGGAAATTCGGCGGCTCGTTTCAGGACGGCTCCTATTTGTATGACTTGGCTCGCGTATCGACCATAGCCGGACAACAAGATGTTGCGATCGCCGCCTTGGACACCGCGCTCAACATGCCTAGCTTCATTTCTCGACAGGAGCTACGAATCAACCCGAACTTTGCGCCGCTTCGAAGCAATCCGAAGTTTCGACAGCTGGTCGGACTTCAATAGCGGTGTGGTTCCAGCCGAATGCATGCCAAGTGCATTGTACGAAAAACGGCCCTCCGACGCATGTCGGGGGCCGTTTTGCGTCGGGAGCACATGGTCGACGAACGCGATTCGAAGCCTTTGATCGGCGCGCGCTAAGGCACCGTGTTGAACAAGTCCACATTCGGCCAATTCGATATCCTCGAAACGACCGCCTGGATGTCGCTCATAATTGACCACGCCCCGTAATCGATGGAGGCATCGCAGGTGCTATTGAAGGCTGCAACGTAAGAAACACCGCTGCGGTTGAAGCTGAACAACATGCATCCTTCGGTATTCTCTCCAATGCCTGTAAACCGAATGGCCGATCCGTCGGGTTCTGGATATCCGAGCGGTCCGAGGAACAATCCGGTTACACCAGGCGGAGGAGTGGTGAAAAGAGACGCACTGGAGGATGACAAGATGGGACCCGTAGGCCCATCTCCTCCTACCGCTCGAAAGAAGCGAAGCACTGAACCGGGAGCACCGACCCACCCGCCAGCAGCGTCCTCAACCGCCGCAATATCCGGAGCTCCTGGCGCCGCCCAAGCGTCGCTCGGGTAGTAACGCACCTCATCCACGGGCCGATGAGCGATCGAGGAGAGCGCAGGGGAGATGCCTGTTAGGCGCGCCGCTCCGAAAAGGTCGCTCTCAACGTACTGAAGATAGGGCATGCCTGTCACCCGATCGAGCATGCGTGCCATTGCCTGGCGAGACGTGCTCGTATACTG
>PLMM01000186.1 GCA_003142495.1 Gemmatimonadota bacterium
GCAACCGCGTGCTCAAGTCGACGAATCGCGGCGACGATGTGCTGCCGATCTCTCCGGACCTGTCGACGCGCGATATGGCGAAGGTGCGTTGGAGCATGGACTCGACCGGCGGCATCACGAACGACGCCACGGGTGCGGAGACGTACGGCACGATCACGACGCTGGCGGAGTCGTACATGCGTCCGGGGCTGCTGTTCGCGGGCACCGACGACGGCAACGTCTGGCTGACTCGCAACGATGGCGCGACGTGGGACAACATCTCGACGCACTTTCCCGGCGTGCCGCCGAAGACGTACGTCGTGCGCATCGAGCCGTCGCACTTCGATACCGCCACATTCTACGTCGCCTTCGAGAATCATCGCGTCAACGATTTCGCACCGTACCTCTACGTCACAACCGATTTCGGAAAGACATTTCGCTCGATCGTGAACGATCTACCGAAGGGCGGCCCCGATTTTCTGCACGTGATTCGCGAAGATCCGGTGAACCGCGATCTGCTCTACGCCGGAACGGACGTCGGCGCGTTCATCTCGCGCGATCGCGGACAGAGCTGGCAGAAGTTCATGACGGGATTGCCGACGGTGCCGGTGCACGATCTCAAGATTCAGCCGCGCGACCACGAGCTCATCGCGGCGACGCACGGGCGCGGAATCTGGATCGCGGACGTGTCGGCGCTCGAGCAGCTCAAGGACAGCATATTTGCGAAGGGCACTTATCTCTTCGCGCCGAAGACGGCGTACGCGTTCGGTGGGGCGCCCGGTGCGGACATCTCGTCGGGGCAGAGCACGTTCAAGGGGCAGAGCGCGCCGTTCGGTGCGGACATCATGTATCGCCTCACGAGTGGCTCGCCGAAGGACACCGTCAAGCTCGTGATCACGAACGTGAAGGGCGACACGCTGAAGACGCTCATGGGGAAAGGCGGAGCGGGTGTGCATCACGCCACGTGGGACCTCAAGGCGAAGCCTCCGACTCCAACTCCACTCACTCCCGCTGGGCGGCGCGACAGCCTGATCACTGCGCGCAAGCTCGAGCATGTGTTCGACTCGCTCGAGACCGCGGGTGTCGCGTCGAAGGCCGTGCTCGCGACGGTGCGCGAGCACTATGAGAACGGGACGATCGGCGAGCTCTTTCAGCGCGCTCAGAGCGGAGGCGGGGGTGGTGGCCGCTTCGCCGAGCGTCCGGGTGAGAGCCCGCTGCCGAAGCATGATCGACGCGGTGCGACGGACAGCACGAAGAAGAAAGCCGGCGCGGCGGCGGCGGGCGCCGAGAGTGGCACCGAGGGTGAGGAGGGCGCAGTGAGTCAGGAGGTGCTGAGCCAGGTGTCCGGCGCGGTGCGCGCGAGTAAGGCGTTACCGGGCGGAGGATTTGGCGGCGGGCGGAACACGGGGCTCGTGGAGAGCGGCGACTATCTCGTCACGATGACGGTGGCTGGTGCGACGCAGCGGCAGGTGTTGCGCGTGGAGAAGGCGGCGGGCACCGGGTCATCATCGGCGTCGGACGACGACGATGATGACCCGTTCGATCCGTAGCTCAGATCGTGCGCTGCTTTATAAGAATTGCCGCCTCGGCGTTCCTCAGTTTGATGGTGGTCACCGGTGCCCCGAGCGTTCCGTCGGCGTGCAGGGGGATCCACGTTTCGCCGGTCGGAAGCGGGATGCTCACGGCCGAGGCATCGTCGTAGCGCTGAGTGCCCCATCCGGTTTGTGGCCTGATGATGACGAGCGCCCGATCAAAATCGCGTTGATAAATGATCACTTGCTGCCCGGACGGGTCTGTAGTCGCCACTCCCTGGGAGAGCCGCCCACGTGTGACCGTCGGATGTCCGATGTTGGCTTCCTGCGCCGTGATCCAGACCGTCGAGAAGGGGCGGCTCCATTCACCCACAAGCTGCAGCTGCAGCTTGTCAGGCGAGTGCGGCACGACCATGTAGTAGCTCGCGAGCTCGACCATCTTGATTCGATGATACGCGCTGTCTGCGGTGCCGCTAAATCTCGTGGCCACGGTATTCATGTCCGAATAATCAAGCGCGTCCACGAAATTCACGGATACCGAAGCACCGAGAAGTCTGTCGATCAAGCTCCACGTTGACGGGAGTCCGCTGGAAAGCGGGTTATTTGCCTTCTCCATGTGCGTGGCGCCCGCCGCAGTGAGGTTCGCGAAATCCGGATCGAACGCGTACATGCCCGTGTTCGGCTGCAGCGTCTTCGATCCTACTGCGCTCTTGAGTGTGCGGAGCAACGCGGCGTAGTCGGTGAAATACTGCCCGGCAGGCGGCCAGCTGTTTCCGCTGCTCGTGTATTCGCTCGAGCGAGCGGTCGAGTCCTGCAAATACTTCGCAAGATCTCCCGATGCCTGTACGTCGATGAACAATCCATCTTCACCTGTCGAAAGCCTGCGAAACCGATCGGTCTGGTAGGCGATGAGACCGGGATCGGCGGGGTTGATGATCCACGTGTACGTGCTCCATCCAAAAGGCTTGAGACGGTGCGCGAGATCAGCGGGCTGTCCAAGGCGGTGCAGAAACGCGGTCTCGATGTTGTACTGTGTGTGCACCGCGTACCATCGCACGGCGTCGTCGTACCACTGCGATACCGGAGCACCAGTCGATGGCGTCGACGCGGGCAGCACCGTCGCCTGAAGCAGCACATATGGATAGTGCTGCACGGTAGGGTTCACGGCTTTCCATGCCGACCCGATGCCCGACATCGCGAGATCGTAATGTTGTCCCGCCCACGTCCGCTCGGCGCTGTTCCACGAGTAGTAGAAGTCAGTAGTCGCAGTGCGGATGTGCGGCCAGTGCGGGGAAACGGTGCTATAGCCGTTGTATAGCGATCCCGCATTCGTCGGTGGAACGGGCGGAGGCGGCGCTGGCGGAGCGGGCTGATTCGGTGTTTGCGCCGGAGGCGGGTGCGTCGCGCTCGCTCCAACGACGGTCAGCTGCGCGGTGGCCTGGTTGGATGCGGTATGCGCGAGAATGTTGACGGAGCCAGTGGAAACACCGGTGACTGTCCCAGTCGAGTCGACGCGCGCCACTGATGGATCCGCGCTCGTCCACGTCACGCGAGTGTTGGTGATCGGGTGCCCGTTGACGTCCGTGACGGATGAGAACAGTCGGAGCGTGCTTCGCACGGAGAGCTGAGCGGTTCCCGGATTCACAGTTACCCAGGTCGGCGCAGGCGGCGTGTTCGACACGGTTACGAACGCGGAGACGCGTTGCTTGCCCGATGCGATCGTGATTTGCACATTGCCGATGGCGTGCGCGCTCACCGTGCCATCGCTGGCGACCGATGCGATCGCCGAATCGCTGGTGCTCCAGAGCTGCGGTTGGCCGACAACGTCGCGCCCAGTCGAGTCCAACATGCGGACGACGAGCTGCAGCGTCTGTCCAGGCGGAATCGTCGGCGCCGCTGGCGAGACGAGAATCCACCTCGCGAGCGATTGTGGCGTGGTGGAGGAGGACGACGGATCCGTCATCACCGAGCACGCGACAAATGCGGCGCAGCTCGCGAGAGCGAGTGCAGAACGAGAAATCGACATATCCAAAGTCCTTACAGGCTCTTCGGGCAACCCGACCGACATCATGTGCCGCTTGGCACATCTTAGTCTCGTTGGCTTTGCGTCCCCGTCTTTCGGCGGGTTTGCCGTTGTCGCCGGGCGCGAGCCCGCGCGATCGTGCCGTACTATGGGTTAGTAGGATGATCGTGCTGGCTAGACGCCTAAGCGCGATCGGACGTCACGATCGATGTTTCGCGCGAATTTGGCGCGCGCATCGCGCGTTTAACGCGAGGAACATGGCAAGTATAATTACAGTCGCGCGTGAGACACTTCGCGTCGCGTATCTCGAGAAATGCAGCGACGATCGGCGCGCTCGGTCCGCGCTTAAAGGCCGGGGATGGTCGCGACGTCATTCGCGCTGGGCGGAGATGTCGAGAGACGATCCTTGATGGCGAGAAAGGGGCGCTCGATGATTCTGTAGGACCCCCAGGCGAAGCACAGCGTCGCCGCGTATCCAACCGCGAACGTCAGCAGCTTCGGCGCGTGTGGCAGCACTCTCTCTCCAACCGACAGCCCCCACACGTGGTATAGATAGCTGGGATAGGAGATGAGGCCGAGCCAGCGTGTCACGGGATGGTTGAGCCAGGACCAGAGCGGGCTCGTTGAAACGCCGAGCATCTGAATGATGAACAGCGCAATCAGCGCCGCCTCGACGGTCATCCCGATGCTGTAGTGATAGTCCGACGATCCATAGTGCCGAGACAGCCAGATGAGGCCGAGTGTTACGAGTGGCAATAACGACGACGAGCGAACCCGCTGCTCCAGCCCGTGAAACCACTTGCGTTCCGAAGACAGCGCGAGAAAGCATCCGATCGCGAGTGCGTCGCATCGCGTATCGAATGCGTTGTAGACGTAGGACGTTGGCGCGTGAAAGATCAGAAACAGAGCCGAACGCCAGGCAACGACCGCCACGATGACGAATGCGACCGCGCGCGCAGCGCTCTCTCGCGAGCGGCGCAGAAGGGCCAGGCATGCCAATGGCCACAGGAGATAGAACTGCTCTTCCACCGCCAAGCTCCACGCGTGCGCGATCGACGTCGTCGGATGCCCGAGAAAAGCGTTGTAGTAGTTGACGAGATAGGTGAATGCCACCGTGATGAGACCGAGCGACCAGCGGTGGCCAAGTGCAGTATCGAGCGCGAGCGAAAACAGAATGAAGACGTAGTAGGCCGGGAAGATTCGGAGCGCACGTCTCGCGTAAAACTTCCGGATCGAAATCGACTCCGTGGCCGCGAACTCTCGAAGAAGCAGCCATGTGATGAGAAAGCCGGACAGGACAAAAAAGAGTGTGACGCCAAGATCGCCAGGAATCCCCTGCATCACGCCTGCGTGGTAGGCGATGACGATGAACACAGCCACGGCACGCAATCCGTCGAGCGCTGGAAGATGCTGCGCGCGAGTCATCGGCAGGCAGGCCGCCGCGCGTTGCCGCCGACGGCCACGCGCTTTCTACTCGAGAAGAATCGCGGCATCGACGTTGCGAAGCTTCACACTCGTCATCGGTGCTCCCAGGGTGCCGTCTCGATGCAGGAGCCGCATTGGCTTCGGCAGCGGGATCTCGACGGCGGTCTCGTCACCGTACACGGTCGGACGCCAATCCACAGCTGGGCGCATGAGCACGAGCGCGTGCTCGAATTCCCGCGCGTAGACTCGATAGCTCTGGCCCTTGGGATCGGCACCCTTTGCGATTACATGTCTCGCCTGCAGCGGATGCCCGACATCCACCTCCACCGCTGCCGCCCACGCGAGGTCTGGTCGAATGTTCCAGAAGTTCTGCTGATCGAATGACAGACGCTGGGCGTCCGCGCCCACCGCCATGTAGTAGCTCGCAAGCTGCGCCATCTGACCGCGGTCGGTTGGCGAGTAATACATACCTCCAGTAAAGCTCGGACGATTCTTCGTGACGTTCCCCCATTCCGTGTATGAGAGCGGCGTTACGAACTCGGTGTAGACTCCGCTCGCCAGCAGATGGTCGATCTCTGTCCAGCGCATTTCGGCTCCATCGCCCAACGGGTAGTTGGTTCGCTCGAGCTGCGCGCCTCCCCCAGCCACGACGATCGCCGAATCCGTAGGCGTCCAGTACTCCGCAATATTGATCAGCAGTATTCGCGGAGCGATCGCGGCATGGACGAATGCAATCATCTCCGCCTCGGATGCCAAGTAGGCCGCTCCGGTCGCGAACTCGTCCGTCGGCTTGGTCGCTCCGTACATTGGCCCGCCGAATTCGTCGAGGAACACGCCATCGTGTCCCTCCGCGATGCGTCGCAGGCGATCCGCCTGATACGCGCGCGAGCCCGCGTCGCCGGGATTGATCAGCCACCGGTACGACTCGTTCTTGAAGGCGACACGATGGGTCGAATCGTGGCCGCCGCGATGCAGGAACGCCGACTCGAAGTCGTACGTCGGATGCATCGCATACCACTGTCGCATGTCGGCAGTGAACGAGGTAGTTAGATGAGTGTCCGAGCTTCCAACCTCGGCCTGCACGACCTCGTACTGCAATGCATACGGGAAATAGCGGATCGAGGGATTCACGCTCGTCCACGCACCCTTCGGCCCCGACATGATCGCGTCCACGCGCGGACCGAGGAACGAAATCGCCGCGTCGCGATCCTTCGCGGAAGCGTACGACGTGTAAAAATCCGTGTAGAAGACGCTTATGTGTGAATAGTGCGGTGAACGCGCCGCTCCTCCCTTGGCGCGAACGCTCGGCTTCACTGCATCCGCGTGTGTCGGCGGCAGATCAGCGGGACCCTCCTTCGTGCTCTGCCTTCCCGCGCTGGGGTAAACATTCACCCGAGCCGAGGCGAGGCTCGCTCCACTCCGCGCGACTACGCCGGTAACGCCGGGGCCAGTGGCCGTAATGACCCCATTCGCGTCCACTCGCGCGATCGCGGGATTGTCGGTGATCCACGTGACAGGCCGCTGCAAAACGTGCCCCCCCACATCACGAACCGTGGCTCGAACCGTCGTTGATTGACCGACTTCGAGAGCGAGGGTGGCGGAGTCCAACGTCACGGAGAGCGCCTGTTGAGCTGCGCCGCGCGAGGATCCGACAACCGCACAGCAAGCGATCAGCGCGCGAAAAAGCCGCGCCGGCATCAGGCGCGACTCAGTGTTGAGCATATGCGATCGATTTAACAAGATCACGCACCGGCACTCCGCTTCGCGTCACGCCTTACGCTCCACTGCACCGCCGTCGCTACCAGCCGCTCCGGCTGAACAGCATCACCGGCACCGTCTTCACCATGATCTTGAGATCCTCGGCGAGGCACTGGCGCTCGAGATACTCGAGGTCGTAGCGGATCTTCGCGCGCACGTCGTCGATCGACGTGTCGTACGAGTGGTTGATCTGCGCCCAGCCGGTGATGCCGGGGCGCGTGCGCTGGCGGAGCCTGTAGTCGGGAAGATCCTCGCGCAGGCGAACGAAGATGCTCGGACGCTCGGGGCGCGGACCAACGATGTTCATGTCGCCCATGATTACGTTCACCAGCTGCGGCAGCTCGTCGAGGCGCGTGCGCCGGAGGATACGGCCCAGCTTCGTCACACGCGGATCGTTTCGCGTGGCCCAGACCGCCCCGCTATTTCGCTCGGCGTCCGCGCGCATCGTGCGGAACTTGTAGATCGTGAAGATCATCCCGCCCTGGTCCTGCTTGCGATTGCTGTAGAGCGCATCGATGATGTGGCGACGGCGGTCGAGCCCGACGCGCGTTTGCGAATACACGACCGGGCCGCGTGAGGTGAGCTTCACGGCGACTGCAACCAGCACGATCACTGGCGACAGCACGACGAGCGAGACGGATGCGAGCGCGACGTTCACGCAGCGGTTCGCGATCTCGGAGCGATCGCGCACCACTACCGTAGGGGCCGACGGCGTGATCCGCCGGTCGGCGCGACGTACGATATCGATTCCCATCGGCGAATCAACTACGGTCGAGGATGGGGCCACGATGCGTGTCCCCCCACTTCGACGACGATTCGGTGTGCGTTCAACCGTCGGTTGGTCGCTTGCCTGCGGGATGCTCCACACGTTTGCTGCTCCTTCGCTGCGTCCGTTGCTCATCAATGACGCGACAATACGACTGCCGTGCTGATCAGACCAGCAGAAATTCCTACGATCGAGGCAACGAGCCCCCAGTTCGTCTTGTGACGTTCGCCAATGAGAATCTGATCGCCCGGCCGAATGTTCAGCTGGTCTAGCGTTGCACCTTTCGCAACTTCCTGTCCTAGCAACGTCGACGAGTACACGACGTCGTTCCCACGCTTCACCTGCGTCCGGTCCACATCCGCAGTGCTCGTTGGACCGCCTGCAATCATGATCGCATCCGCCAAGGCGATGTCAGCCGGCAGCTGATAGAAGCCAGGCTTGCTCACCGCACCCATCACCGCCACGCGCACGAGCGACGTCGTCTGCACTTCCGGCCGCTTGATATAGCGCGCCAGCTGCGTCGTCAAGTAATCCTGCAGCTCCGATCGAAGCACGCCCGCGAGCGAGATGTCCGGCAGATTCGGCAGCCGGATCATTCTTCCAGCGCGGACGACGACCGTGTCATTCACCATCGAATCGGTGCGAATCGTGAGAAACACACGATCGCCGACATCGAAGTCACCATCGCGCAGTCGCGTGCGAATCGTTGCGGCCTGCATCTGCTTCTGCTGACGAATTGCCGGATCGGTGTTCGCCGCGGCTTCCTGATCCGTCGTCACCGCGAGCGCCTGCAGCTGCGCCCTCGTCGCCTCGGCGTGTTGAGACTCGCCTACCGGGAGCAGCACGGACGAAGGTGGCGCCGAATGATGACAGGCACTCAACCCCACCATGAGCACGAGACCGCTGAAGATTGCTGGTATCGAGCTTTGCAGCCGGCCTAGGCTGTTACGAAATGAAATGCGCATGTACGCGGTGGTCATTGCACCAGACGTGCTAGAGATGAGAGGAATGTCATCAGAGGATAAATCTTTACGCTTTAGTAACTTGGGAGGCGAACCCAACGGGCAGGGAGGTGCATGTACAGTGCCATCTGTAGCATCCCATCCACAATAGCGATCTCCGTGCACACAGTGCGGAGAGAAGCCGGTTACTATGGTGGAACGAAATGAATCACATACGCTTGCGTCTAGCTGTGATCAGCGTTGCATTGGATTTGTGATGCATATCGCATGCACCGCGTGTCGCCATTACATCGTAGATGTGGCACCCGTGCCCCACGAAAGCGTTTGCTGGATTACAGGCCTCGCGCGTAAGTCTCATGCTGACAATGAGTTCCGTCGCGCGCGCGCATAGCGCATAGGACGT
>PLMM01000198.1 GCA_003142495.1 Gemmatimonadota bacterium
CTGCGACTAAAAGGACTGCGCCAATCGCCGTGCACAGAATCGACTTTTTCTTCGACATAGTCAGCGGGTTGGAGTAAAGGATGGCGGCGTCCGAATTACACGAGCGCTCAGATCGGGTGCGTGACGTTTCTTGCGCGGCTGAGCGTCAACGTCGAATCAATGCTCACCGATAGCCCACACGCCGTTCCGTGTGCGTGCACCCGGACACCCTGTTCCCCAGTGGCGATACTGTCAAGGATGGAGAGGTCGATTTCGCAGCTCCCCGTCTGCCGATCGCTCGAGTACAGGACGGTTCCGACGTCGGTCTGCGTAGTCGCGGAAACTTCGCCGTCCGTGTGAAAATCGATGATCGTCGCGAGGGCCGAGTCGGTGTTGAATTGCCAGAATTTGCCGTCGGCTCCTTTGGAGACGCACTGTGCGAGCGTCTCCGCGAACACGAAGTGAACATCGGAGCCTGATTCGGAGTCGGATGTGCCGTGGAGTGCCGCTTGCCCTCCCCAAAGGCAGAGTGCTGTGGCGTTGTAGGGGCTTGGTCCGCGCCGACACGAGGCGTCGACGCACGAGCGTCGAAGCGAGACAGTGAGCCGACGTCGCACACGATTCGCAGAATGTGCACTCGTACGAGCAGACGAACGCGCGCCCGTTCGCGGGCGTCGCTGCGTGACACTTCTGGCACTCCGAGCGCATCTCGAGCGCGATCGTGATCCTCCGGCTTAGCTCTTCGCTTCCACGGTCACTCGGGATCCGGACACCAGCGGCATCACCTGCTCGGCGAAACGCTCCATCTCCTCGGCCTGCGGGCTGCACTGGAGCAGCAGCAGGTCCACACCCACGGCCTCGAATTCGCGCACGCGTTCGGCCACCTGCTCCGGCGTGCCGACGAGCCCGGCGCGTAGCCCGCGGTTCGATACGGAGTAGTCCTCGAGCGACACCTGCTGCTCCAACTTGGTGTTCGCGATCCAGTCGCGGTAGTTCCCGTAGCCTGGCGTGCCCTCCGCCACGTTGGTTATGCGCACCAATTCCTTCTTGACTTCGGCGTCGCTGTCGCGGACGATCGCGTACGCCGCCATCCCGTACTGCATCGGTGGCTTCGCGAATCCCTCGCGGCGCTTCTTCAGGTCCGCGACCTTCGGTGCGATGCGCTCCGGCGGATCGCCGTGCATGACATACGCGTCGCAGTCGCGCGCGATGAGAGTTTTCGCGGCCTCGGACTCGCCGCCCGCCCAAACTGTGGGCCGTTTGCGCGCGCCGCGCGCGACGGGCTTCGGCTCGACGATCGTCTCGTCCACCGTGTAGTACTTCCCTTCGTGCGAGAGCTGGTGATCGCGCCACGCACCGTCGACAATGCCGAGCCACTCTTCGGTGCGCGCGTAGCGATCGTCGTGCTCGTCGAAGCGCACGCCCAAGCGCCGCGCCTCGTCCTTCCACCACGACGACACGAGATTGAGTGAGAGGCGGCCGCCCGATATCTGATCGATGTTCGCTGCCTGCTTGGCGAAGATCGCGGGGAGATGAAAGGTTGGGCGCACGGCGACCATCAGCTCGATCTTCTTCGTGACCGCGGCGAGTGCAGCGGCCGTGGACCACGCGTCGAGCGACGGTGCGTCGATTCCCTTGATGTCGTTGAGAAAGAGCTCGGCCACAAGCGTGAGGTCGTAGCCGATCTCCTCGCTGCGGATCGCGAGCTTCTTGGTGTAGTCCCAGCTGGCTTCCATCTTCTCGTCGGCGACGTTGCGCAACCACCCGCCGAAGACGGGCATCCAGTAGCCGTATCGCATCAGGCGGCGCCCACGAGCGCTTTGCGGAAGCCCGCGCGCTCCTCGAGATAGTCGGCGAGTCGCGCGAACGGATCGAAGCCGACGACGTTCTCCGCGTCGGCCACGAAGTTCGAGAGGCAGTTCACATCATAGAAGTAGTGTTTGCCGTCGCGCGAATCGACGAGATACTCGATCCCGCCGATGTCGAGGCCGATGTGCGCCGAGATCTTTTCGACTTGCGCGATGATCTCCTTCGACGGATGAGCCGCTTCGACGCGCATGCCGTTCTTCGCGAGGTCGGTCGCGCACGCGGCGCGCACGAGCTCGCGGCCGTCGGTGGTCTGGCAGACGTCGGCGGGGCAGAGATTGAACGAGCCGACGTCGGGATACACGTCGATTGCGTAGAGGAACTTGCCGCCGAGCACTTCGACGCGCGTGATGTGCGCATCGGTGAGGGGCGCCTGCTCCTGCACCAAAGCGACGTTGTCGATGCCGAGGTCGATGGTGCCCTCGGCGGCGGCTTTGGCGAGCGACGCTTCGTTGTCGAAGCGCTCGATGCCGGCGCCCGAGCCGCCGATGTTGGCCTTCACGAGCACTGGGAAGCGAAGTCCGCGCGCGGCGCGCGGCGCCATGCTCGCGTGGTTGATCACACGCGCGCGCGGGAAGGGCAGCCCGAGACCGCGGAGGATGTCGAGCTGCGTCGCCTTCGAGATCTCGACTGCGTACGGCTGCGCGCCGTTGACGACCGGAACGCCGATGCGCTCGAGATGGCGGAGCCAGTCGAGCGTGTAGAAGGTCGCCTGCCCGTGTCCGCGCAGATAGGCGGAGGGCGAGGTGCGATTGAACACGAGCGACCAGGGCACCGACGTTTCGGACGGATCGTACGTGTGGGCGGCGGCGTCGAGGCGCTCGTACGGCACCGAACGGCGATCGAGCTCAGCGAAGAGCGGGCGGAACCAGTCCGGATGCTCGTGATAGATCGCGATCGGCTTGACCGCGCCAGGGCGCTCGGACATGAGGGGGGCTGCTCCGCGAGGGTAGTAAGGGTCAAGGCTGCGGCGAGGGCGAAAGTTCCGCGCCCGCCCTCATGAATTCTCGCACGCCGCATGGGCCCGGGATAGATTCCCTCGCATGACCACCACGGCCCCGTTCGTAACGACCGATTACATCCGCTGGGAGGACATCGACCTCGCCGGCATCGCCCGTTTCAGCTCGTACACCCGCTTGCTCGACATCGCCGAGACGGATTTGTACCGCTCGCTCGGCACGCCACTGAGCACGTTGCACGCGCAGTACAAGCTGTGGCTGCCGCGAAAGGTGATGCACATCGAGTACTTCACGCCGGCGCGGCTGGACGATCAGATCGTCATTGCGGCGTACTTCAGCAGCATCGGCCGCACGTCGGTGACGATGAACGTCGATTTGTTTCGGGAAGACCGAAAGACGCTGATCGCCGCGGCGCATCTGGTGCTGGTGTGCGTGGACATTGCGCTCAAGAAGATTGCGCTGCCGCCGGAGTTCAGGGAGCTGGTGAAGCGGCACATCATGTCGACGGAAGAGGCGCGAAACGCGCTGTAGGGATCACCATCACCTCGATCACACCGGTATCTCGCCGCCCGTTAGCGCATCCTCGCGATAGGTGATCCACCCCGTCGTCTCTTCCGCCACCAGCTCCACATCCGTTCCGATTGGAATCGTGAGATTCGGCATCTCGTGCCCCGCAGGAAAATCCGTCAGCACCGGCACGTCGAGATCCGAGAGCAAGTCGAGAAGAAAGTTTTCAAACTCGTCTTCCTCGCTGCGATCGATCGACAGCTTCCCGATGATCACGCCGCGCACCGCGCGCAGCAGTCCCGCAGCACGCAGATGCACGAGCCGCTCATCGAGCACGCTCATCGGATCGCGCGTCTCCTCGAGAAAGAGAATCGAGTCGCGCGTGTCCACCTCGTACGGCGTCCCGATCGTCTGCTGCACCAGCGACAAGTTCCCGCCGATGAGCCGCCCCGTCGCCTTCCCCGGACGCACCACGCGCGCGATCCCCTTGCCGATCTTCGTCGTCGGGCGCGGCGTCGTGAGAGCGGTGAGCAGCGACGCCATCGTCGGGTCGCGCGTGCTCGGAATCAGATCGTCGACCGTCGGCCCGTGGAAGGTGCGGAGCCCCGACCGCCGCATCAGCCACAGATGGAGCGCCGTGATGTCCGA
>PLMM01000110.1 GCA_003142495.1 Gemmatimonadota bacterium
GATGCCGCCGAAGGCATTGCCGCTGGCACGGCGCGTGCAGCGGCGCGTCCCGCGGAACGCGATCCGTGCAGCCTCATATCGCGCGCCGAGGCAGAGGCGGCGCTCGAGAGTCCACTCGCGAAGGATCCTGTCGTCGACGGCAGCAAGTGCGACTACACCTCTTCCGAGAAGTTTGCGGGCACGATCAGCCTCGGCGTTAGCTGGCGCAATGGCTACGCGCAGTTTCGCCAGCACACGGCGACGGCGGCTGACGTGGGCAAAGTGTTCGCGCTCGGCGCCGATTCCGGCCAGCAGGCAAAGAAATCCGTTGCAGCAGACTCTCTGCTGGTTGGCCCCTGGGAGTCGGCGCAGGTGGTACAGGACCAGTTCTATGCGGTAAAGAAGGATGTACTCATTACTGCCGGCTCCGTCATGGGTCGCAAGCAACAGGAGCACGCGCGGAATCTCGTAGCGGCGGCGACGAGCAAGCTCTGATGCGGAATCGCTTCAGGGATCGCCTGTGCGCGATCACGGATCTCCTCGCACCGCACATCATCAACCTAAGGTCGATGTGACTTTCGCACTGAGGATACTCACCGCAGCAGTCGCGATATCGGCGTCGACCGGATGTGGAACGTCGCGCGACTCGATCCTCTTCGCAGGCGACTCATCTCATCGAATACGCCTGCTGGACGCCCACACGGGACAGCCGATCTCGAATCTCGAGGTCAGGCTCCTGTCCAAGCGTGTGAGTGGCTGCAGCAAGGCGCCCTGCCCTATCGATAGCGTGACGTGGACGGGGCGCTCGGATGCGGACGGTCGCATCGTGCTTCCGAAGAGTGCCATCGGCGCGCAGGCCACCGCAGCGACCGACTCACACGAGGCAGACCTCCTCGACAACGCGACGCACGAGGGAGGAAGCGAGTGGGTGCTGGAGCTGACGGCCAAGGATTCCAGCGGTGACGATCCGTATCCACTCAAGCTGCTCGACGAAGAGTCGAGGAAGCCGCTCGCGAGCACACCCGTGAGTCTCAAGTTCGCCGACACGCACAACGGCGAGCACGAGGTCGCGCTCATAACGAACGCACTCGGCTACGTCTTCATCCCCTCCCAGATCGCGGCAATGGGCAAGCACAGCATTGTGAAGGTGAAGCACCACAACGTAGCGTTCATCGACTTCGGCGCTCAGCACAACATTTACATCACGCCGACCGCCAGCAAGTTCGACTTCGATCACTGACGCCCGCGCTGCGTGCGCTATGCGCTACTGCTTATCGCAGTGTCTCTTACTGAAATGTTTTCTGCCACCACCCAAGCACCCGCAGTGATCGCCAAGGAGAATAGAAACTCCGTCCAGGTTGGCACGCTCGTCGGTGTGGCCAAAATCGCAGGGGGCCAGACGAGAAGGGTGAACACGCTCAGCAGTGCCGCCTCAAGCCTCGCCGCCAAGCGCGGTACGATCGAGAACAGGACGCCGATGCCGGCGGCGATTTGTGCGGCGCCAGTGATGTAGGCCCAACTATTTCGGAATGGAAGCCACGCTGGCACAAGTGAGGTGGTCTGGCCTTCATACACGAAGTGCGATAGCCCGAACGCCAGAAGAGAGAGCGCAAAGAGAATGCGTGCTATGCGCATGCCATTCTCGCCGGCGGCAAATCGCAATTGCGATCCCTCTCCTTGCTCGGCGAGTTTCGCAAAAAGAATCCATGCGCCAGCCACGAGCACGGCGAGCTCACCGGCGTTCTGCCAAATGACTTCGTTGAGCGGCGCCGCCATCAACGCCGGGAGCTGCAGAAGTAGCCAGGTAAGGAGATATGGAAGCAGGATGCGCGTAGAAAGTCGCGTCGCGCGTGCGAACAGTAGTCCGGTGCCGCCGCCCAGCAAGACGATTCCCGAAGCGTAGGTAACAACGTCTCGCCACGGGACCCATTTAGGGATCGAGTACCACGGCAAGCCAAGATGGCCGTAGACGAGAGCGAGGAAGCCGAGGCCCATCATTCCCAGTGCGAAAAGAAGCTGCGCAATCTGCTGCTTTCGGCTCACGCGTTCGTCCATGCGTCCTGTCAATCAGGTGAGGAGAAACAACGATGCGCACGCGGACCGCACCTCCACCAGTGATGATGCGACGCAGCGCGACGAGGGCGATGGTGGCCTCTTCCACTTGGCCCTCTGGCTGCACGCCCGCCGCGCGCAGATGGTCCAGCGCGCGTAGTACGTCGTAGTGGCAGAGCGTCGGAAAGGCGAAGTGAGTCCACGCCGGCTCTCCAGTAATAGCGCTGCACCAGAGGCTCAGCGGCGGCGGAACAGCGCAATCGTGAAGTGCTGTTCAACGCCGCGCGGAGTGAAGTGCACGTCGGTAATTCCCCTCTGTAGCGCAAATTCATCGCCGAACTCATCGAGCAGCCCATCAAGACTATAGCGAACGACTTCCAGACCACTGCAATGAGTGGGTCCGTCGGCAGCGAACGTCGCCACGACAAGACTCCCGCCGGAGCGAAGTGCGGAAGCGCACCTCTCCACGTATTGCCCGCGCTCCTCTGAATCTGTGAGGAAATGGAAGGCGGCGCGGTCATGCCACACATCAAACGAGTGAGGCGTCAGTTCGGCTCGTGTGACGTCTGCCTCCATCCATCGAATATCGCTCGCTCTCGGGCCGAGCGCCGCTTTGGCTCGCGTCAGGGCAGCACCTGAAATATCGAGAACCGTGACGTGACCGAGTCCCTCATTTACGACAGCGTCGACGAAGACGGAGTCGCCGCCTCCGACATCGATGATTGCAGTCCCACGACCAGCCCCCGCATCTCGTAACAGCTCGAGCGAGCGGACCGGCTCAGCCTGATACCAGCTCAACTCGGTCGGATGCTTCGTCGTGTACAGCCCGTCCCAATGCGCCTGTCGATTCACCGAGAACTCCGGAGTCGCGGATTCAGCGAGATAGAGAAGTTGCCGCCGAGCATACTCGTTTGCACTACTCCCCCCAAAGGCTGCAACGGGCGTCTCGCTCTGGCCCTTCGGAAGCGCCGACGACGCGTGGTGACGCTGGCGCGCATCCCAACGCTCTTCGAGCCAAGTGTACACTGTCGGCAATACCAAAAGCGTGAGCAGCGTTGCAGAGATGAGTCCCCCGATGACCACCGTCGCGAGCGGCCGTTGGATCTCCGCCCCCGGCAGCTTCCGCGATTGGTGGCTATCCGCCCCACCGAGCAATACATTCCGCCGCGTCCCCACCCCCTACACGGCAGACATGTCGGATCTCCGATCACGCCTACAGCAGTCGCTCTCAGGCAACTACACGCTCGAGCGCGAGCTCGGCGGCGGTGGCATGTCCCGGGTATTCGTCGCTGAAGAGCACCGCCTCGGCCGAAAGGTCGTGGTGAAGCTCCTCTCGCCGGAGCTGTCTGCAGCGATGTCCACCACCCGCTTCGAGCGCGAGATCCGCGTCGCAGCGTCGCTGCAGCAGGCGAACATCGTCCCGGTGCTCGCGGCGGGTGACCTCGATGGGTTGCCCTACTATACGATGCCCTACGTCGAAGGCGAGAGTCTCCGCGCTCGGCTGGGACGCGGCCCGCTGTCGATCGCCGAGGCGGTGAGCATACTGCGCGACATCTCGCGCGCGCTCGCCTACGCGCACGACCATGGCGTCGTGCATCGTGACATCAAGCCGGACAACGTGCTCCTCTCCGGGCACACCGCGGTCGTCACCGACTTCGGCATCGCTAAAGCCATCGCCGCCGCCGCCGACGTTTCGCCGGGCGCAACGCTTACGCAGCTCGGCACGGCGATCGGGACGCCGGCCTACATGGCGCCCGAGCAGGCGGCGGGCGACCCCGCCACCGATCACCGCGCCGACATCTACGCCTTCGGCTGCGTGGCGTACGAGCTGCTCGCGGGTCGGCCGCCGTTCGCGGGGCTGCCGCCGCACAAGCTGCTCGTCGCACACATGAGCGAGATGCCGGCAGCGGTCAACACGCTCCGCCCCGACTGTCCGCCGGCGCTCTCCGCGCTCGTCATGCAGTGTCTCGCGAAGGATCCCGCGTCGCGCCCTGCGAGCGCGACGGAGCTGCTCCGCCAGCTCGAGGCGGTCGCATCGCCCTCCGCGCCGCAAGCCGCGATGCCGGGAATTCTCATCGGCGGCCGCTCGATGGTTTGGCGCGCGCTCGCGGTGTATGCCGCGGCGTTCATCGGCGTCGCCATCGTCGCGCGCGCGTCGATCATCGCGATCGGGCTCCCCGAATGGGTGTTCCCGGGCGCGCTCGCGGTGATGGCACTCGGACTGCCCGTGATCCTGTTCACCGCGTACACACAGTACGTCTCGCACCGCATGGCGACCGCGACGCCGACGTACACGCCGGGCGGCACGCCGTCGCTCGCCGGCGCGCAGGGCACGATGGCGACGCTCG
>PLMM01000083.1 GCA_003142495.1 Gemmatimonadota bacterium
CGTGCAGCACCACCCAGAACATCGCCGCCACCGCCGCAGCCGCCGGGATGGTGAGGATCCACGCCCACACGATCTTCGTCGCGATGCCCCATCGTACCGCGCTCAGCCGCGTCGTCGCGCCGACGCCGACGATCGCGCCCGTGATCGCGTGCGTCGTACTCACCGGAATCCCGAGCGTCGTCGCGAACAGAATGCTCAGCGCGCCGCCCGTCTCCGCGCAGAAGCCGCCCACCGGACGGAGCTTCGTGATGCGATTCCCCATGGTGTGCACGATGCGCCATCCGCCGAGCAGCGTGCCGAGCGAGATCGCGCTATACGCGCCCATCTCGACCCACGGCGGAATCACGTTGCCATCCTGCAGATACATGTGGTGCATCCACCCCGTCTGCCCTGCGAACGACGCCTTGCTCGCCACGAGCAGCCCCACGATGATCCCCATCGTCTTCTGCGCGTCGTTCGCGCCGTGCGACAGCGAGAAGAGCGCCGAGCTCACGAGCTGCGCCGCTCGAAAGAATCGATCGACGCGCGCCGGCGGCATCTTCTGGAAGATCCAGTACACCGCCGTCATCAGCATGAAGCCGAGCGCCGCGCCGATCAACGGCGAGAGCACGATGAAGAGCAGCGTCATTGGCCACTTCCCGTTCGCGAGCACCAGCCCGCCCAGCCCCGCCTTCGCCACCGCGGCCCCCGCGTACGCGCCGATCAGCGCGTGCGACGAGCTCGACGGAAGCCCGATGCTCCACGTCACGATGTTCCACGCGATCGCGCCGAGCAGCCCCGCGAGAATCACGTTGGGATCGACGATCGCCGGCGGCACGAAGCCCGTGAACACCGCCTTCGCCACCGCGGTGCCGACGATGAACGCCGCCGCGAAATTGAAAAAGGCGGCCCACACCACGGCCTGCAGCGGCTTGAGCACCCGCGTGCCCACCACCGTCGCGATCGAATTCGCCGAGTCGTGGAAGCCGTTGCTGAAATCGAACAGGAATGCGACCACGACGATCGCAATGATGTAGTTGACCACGACCTACGCGTGCTTCAGCGCGATACTCTCGAGCACGTTCGCCACGTCCTCGCATTGATCGAGCGCCCTCTCGAGCGTGTCGTAGAGCTCCTTCCACTTGATCACTTCCAGTGGATCGGGAGAGCCGGCGAAGAGCGCGCCCACCGCCTGATGATACAGCGCGTCGCCCTCTTCTTCCTTCAGCTTGATCTCGCGCCCGCGCATCACGACGTGCTTCGAGTCGCGCATGTTCATCACCGCGCTCTCGATCGACCGTGTCGCCTCGAGCAGCACCTCGCACAGCCGCTTCGCCGGCTCCTTCACCTCGGTGATGTGGAACATCGCCGCCCGGCGCGCCGTGCCGTCGATCAGGTCGATGACGTTGTCCAGCTGCGACACCAGCAGATGGATGTCCTCCCGGTCGATCGGCGTCACGAACGACTTGTCGATGCGGTTGATCACGTCGCGCGTGATGTCGTCCGCCTGATGCTCCACTTCCTTGATCTCGGCCACGAAACGCTCGAGATGCGCGGGATCGGCGAACAGGTGGTGAAGCAGGGTGGCCGAGGTCGTGGCGTGCTTGGCGAGATCGGAGAACATCTCGAAGAACGCGGTGTCGCGTGGAATGAGCCGCACGGCTATCGATAAGTCCGGTAGGGGAGGTTACTCGAACGTAACAGGGAAGCTACGCCACCCCTCCGCTGTTGGCCAACCCCTGGACACGGGCGGCGGATCGGGTTCCGGTGCTCGGTCACCTTCGTTGCGCGTCGCAACAGCTAACACCTTTGGAACTACCACAAACAACGGACTGGAAGCACGGACAAAAACGGATTGTGCTCTACTCGGAGCCATTCGCTGTTGTCCGTCCTCGTCCGTTTTTGTGGTAGTTCAAAGCGGTTACCTACACGCTCCCAAACTGCGTCCCCGCCGGCGCCGCCTTCGCGAACAGCCGCACCAGCGCCGCGCCCGCGATGAATCCGCCCACATGCGCCCACACGGCCACGCCGCCCATCACGTCCCTATCCATCGCCGATAGCTGCGGTAGCCCGGCCACGAGCTGCTCCCCGAACCAGAAGAGCAACACGAGCACCGCCGGAATCGAGAAGAAGAAAATCGGCGGGAAGTACATCCGAATGCGCGCGCGCGGAAACAGCAGCAGGTAACCGCCGAGAATCCCCGAGATCGCGCCCGACGCGCCCACCGTCGGCACTGCCGAGCCGGGATTCGCCGCGATGTGCGTCGCCGCCGCCACCAGTCCGCACACGAGATAGAACACGAGAAAGCGCGTCGCGCCCATGCTCCCCTCGACGTTCTTTCCGAACACCCACAGATAGATCGTGTCGCCGATGATGTGCCCCCACCCGCCGTGGAGGAAAATCGAAAGCAGCGGCGTGAAGCGGTTGATCGGGTCGTTGTCGATCACGCACGACATGTTCTCCCCGATCGGCACAGCGAAGCCGATCGCCGCGCGATGCGTGATCTCCCCCGGCACCATCCCGAGATTGCAGACGGTCTGCGCGAGCACGCCGAGGTCGAATCCGCCCTGCTGCACGAACAGCCACACCGTCCACGTCACCGCCAAGAGCAGCCACGTCATGACCGGCTTCCGAACCGGCCGAATGTCATCCCCCAACGGGATCATCTACGCTCCTATGCCGGAAAGGCGCACTCAGCCGCAGCTTTGACAATGGCTAAATACGCCACAGTAACAGAGATAAGCCAGTCCAAATGTGCCGAACTGTCAAAAAGGCTCATATCCTCGGCACCCCAATTGCCTGAACTATCCCCGCGCGGGATAGGTTGAGCATGTGGCAAGGTCGCAGCCACGGCTACCTCTCCCACGCTTTCACACACAATTCGAGGCTTGTTATGGCCGAAAAGGTAATTGGAATCGATCTGGGCACGACGAACTCCGTCGT
>PLMM01000117.1 GCA_003142495.1 Gemmatimonadota bacterium
CGCGCTCGTCGTCATGCCGACTGGCAGCGGGAAGTCGCTCGTTTATCAGCTTCCCGCCCTGATGCTCCCGGGGCTCACTGTCATCGTGAGCCCGCTGATCGCCCTCATGAAGGACCAGCAGGACAAGCTGGCCGCGCACGGCGTCGACGCGCTGGCCATGCACTCGCATCTCTCCGCGGCCGAGTCGCGCGACACGCAGCAGCGAATGGAAGACCTCTCGAGCGAGATTCTCTATCTCACCCCCGAGCGCTTCAAGGATCGCGACTTCTTCGAGAAGCTGCTCACGCGCAAGGTCACCCTCTTTGTCGTTGACGAGGCGCACTGCGTGAGCCAGTGGGGACACGACTTCCGCCCCGACTATCTCGTGCTCGGCTCGATCGCCAAGCGGCTCGGCGGCCCGCCGATTCTCGCGCTCACGGCCACCGCCACCGACACCGTGCGCAAGGACATCGCGTGTCAGCTCGGCATGCGCGATCCGCACATCACGATTACCGGCTTCGCGCGCCCCAACCTCCGCTTCGAGGTGTGTCGCACGGTGAATCCGCAGGTGAAGGACGCGGAGCTCGAGCGCATCCTCGAAAATACGCCGGGAAGTTGCATCATCTACGTCGCGACGATCAAGGAAGCGGAACGGCTGTACGAGGCGTTTCGAGAGAGGCATTCCATCGGCATGTATCACGGGAAGATGCCCGCCGCGGATCGCAAGCGAATGCAGGATGCGTTCATGGCGGACGAGATCGTCGCGATCATCGCGACGAATGCCTTCGGCCTAGGCATCGACAAGCACGATCTGCGCTTCATCGTGCACTACCATTTCCCGGGATCGATCGAGGCGTACTATCAGGAGGCCGGCCGCGCGGGGCGCGACGGCGAGCCGGCGACGTGCACGCTGCTCTATCGCGTCGAGGATCGCCGCATCCAGTCGTACTTCCTCGGCGGCAAGTATCCCGAAGTGCAGGAGGCCGCGCGCGTCGCGCTCGTGCTCGAGACGTATCCGATGCTCCTGCCGGTCGCGCTGACGGAGCTCGCGAATCGCGCGGACGTTCCGGCGCGCAAGGCACGCATCTCGCTGATTTTGCTCAAGCGGCACGGGCTCGTGCGCGAGCATCGCGGCGGAAGCTGGGAGCGTCTCGCCGATCATCTCACCGCCGTGGATCTGAGCGCCGATCTGCACTCGTACGAGGAGCGTCGCGAGCGCGACCACCGTGCGCTCGAGACGATGATCGACTACGCGCAAACGGCGCGCTGCCGCACGCGCTTCATCCTCGAGTACTTCGGCGAAGACGTGGAGCCCGACTGGCGCTGCCACAACTGCGACGCGTGCGACGCGATCGACGCGTGGAGCGATGTCACACCGGCGAGCGAGCGGGGGCGCCTCGCTACTCGGGAGGCGTAGCCAGCAGTGGCGGCTCCGCTGTCTTTGGCACGACGGCGCAGTGCTCGCCGCATCCGAAGCGATAGCGATTGCGCGCGAAGATTCGATAGCCCTTGTCCGCGAGCGCGCCGAACGATGGAAGGCCCCAGAGCCAGCCGAGCAGCCAGCCGAAGGGAAGAATCGACAGCAACTGGCGCGCGGCGGCTGCGCCGCTCCATGTTCGCCCGTCCGCCGCGATCACGTACATCGATTCGTCGAGCGCCTCGCGCGAGATCCACGGGAAGCGTGTCGTCACGGTATCGTTCTGTGACGCGATCGCCTGAATCACGTGGCGGCTGTCCCACCTCTGCACGCGGCGCACGAGACGGCTGCACACGTTGCACGATCCATCGTACACGAGCGTCCACGGACGGCCACCCGATTCGGGTCCCGCGCGTCTTGCGTCCGCCGTTCGCTTCGTCGTAGGCATCTCGCTCCTCTCTACACTCAAGTTACCGTGCAAGAGCTCCAATCGAACACCCCGACGGCCTGGATTACTGCCCTTGTCACCTTTGCGGCGGTTTTTTCGGCGTTCTTCCTGCTCAAGTCCTTCGTCGCGCGCCGCGCGAAGAAGAGCGTCGTGCCGCCGTCGCACCTGCAGGCGCTGTACAGGGATCTCGTCAAGCGCACGCGCCTGTACTTCATCATCGTCACGGCGCTGTGGGCGGCGTCGCTGGCGCTCACGCTGAGCGCGCACCACGAGCACATCTGGAACCTCGTGGTGATGGTCGGCGTACTGCTCCAGGCGGGCGGATGGGCCGGTGGCCTCGTGCTCTTCTGGTCGGACCGAATCGCCGAGCATCGCGCGGCGGACGCGGGCACGCGGATGACGATCAAGGTCGTCGCAATCGCGGCGCGCGTGCTGCTCTGGCTGATCGTGCTCCTCGTGATCCTCGACAATCTCGGGATCAACATTACCGCGCTGGTCACGGGGCTTGGCATCGGTGGTATCGCCATCGCGCTCGCGGTGCAGAACATCCTCGGCGATCTCTTCGCGGCGCTGTCGATCGTGCTCGACAAGCCCTTCGTCGTCGGCGACGCGATCAGCGTCGGCGATGCGTCGGGGGCCGTCGAGCACATCGGGCTCAAATCGACGCGTCTGCGCAGCGACTCGGGTGAGCTCATCATCATCTCGAATGGCGATCTGCTCAAGAGCCGTATTCGGAACTTCCGCGGCCAGGAGAAGCGTCTCGTCATCCTCAAGCTCGGGATCGCGTACGGAACGCCGCCGGAGAAGCTCGCGCGCGTCCCCGAGATCATTCGCGCTGCGGCGGAGAAGGAAAAGAGTGTGAAGTTCGATCGCTCGAACTTCACGACGTTCGGAATGTTCGCGCTCGTGACCGAGTCGGTGTACTCTGTTTACAAGTCGACCTATGGCGAATACATGAACGCGCAGCAGCGGATCAATCTCGAGATCTACAAACAGCTGAGCGCCGAAGAGATCGAGATCGCACATCAGCCAGCGGCGGTGACATCGTCGCCGGGCGACGTGGTGAAGTGACGAGGGCGTGCTCCTTGCACGGAACGGACGCATGATGGCACCACTGCAATCGAAGGCGAGCGTGATGCGCCTCACTGTCGCCTGCGTCGCGGCGCTGCTCGCCCTCGCGCCACGTGCCCGCGCGCAGGACACAGAGGAGCACGCGCACCTCGGCGTCGACCGGCTCGGGAGCTTCCTGAGCTGGGCGTGGACGGATCACGGCAAGCAGGGGCACGAGTTCGGTGCCGATCTCGACATCGGCTCGATCTTCTCGCCGCGCTTTCGGCTGGCGGTGGGGCTCAACTACTTCAAGGCGGACATCGACCGCCGCGATCATCTGGGCGACCCCGTTGGTGGCACCTTCCACGACTTCAGCGTGCACGCCGAGGCGAGCTACGAGCTGGTGCGGATAGGCAGGCTCGGTCCGTACGTGGGCGCGGGGGTGGGTGTGCACTGGCGCGGCAGCAGCATCGACAATGACATCGACAACACGGCGCGTTTGTACAAGGGCGCGGTGGTGGGCGGCGACTTCTTCGGCGGTACGACGTTCGCGCTAACGACCTCGCGGCGGTTTTCGCTGTACGCGGAGGCACGGCGGGTCGAGGCGCAGCACGTGGAGCGCACGCTCGCGCGCATCGGCATCATCATCCGGTTCCGATAGCTCATGGGCGCGCAAATGAGCGAGCAGGAGGTGACGTTCCCCTGCGGCGACGCGACGCTCGCGGGCGTGCTCGCGATTCCCGCGAACGCGAAGGCGATCGTGGTGTTCGCGCATGGGAGCGGGAGCAATCACCGCAGCTCGCGCAACGCCGATACGGCGCGACAGCTGTATGACGCGGGCTTCGCGTCGCTGCGCGCGGATCTGCTCACGAGTGAAGAGGCGGAGCTGAACGAGCGCACGGGCCAGTATCGCTTCGACGTCGCGATGCTCTCGGAGCGCGTGCTTGCGGCCTCGATGTTCGTGGGAACGGTGCCCGCGGCGCAGATGCTGCCGCTCGCGTATTTCGGCGCGAGTACCGGTGCCGCGGCGGCGCTCACAGCCGCGTGCAAGCGTCGGGACGTCTACGCGATCGTCTCGCGCGGCGGGCGCCCCGATCTCGCGATGGACTGTCTCCCCCACGTGAAGGCCGCGACGCTCCTCATCGTCGGCGGCGCCGACGTGCCGATCATCCCGCTCACCGAGGAGGCGCTCGCGCGCCTCGGCGGCGAGAAGGATATCGCGATCGTGGAGAACGCGACGCATCTCTTCGCGGAGCCGGGAACACTCGAGATCGTGGGGCGTCTCACGATCGATTGGCTGACGCGGCATCTCCCGAAGGCGGCCGGCTAGCTCGTGCTCTTCCGCGATCGGGCAGAGGCGGGAAGGTTTCTCGGTCGCGAGCTGCTCGACGCGATGCCGGAGCTCACGAGCGAGCCGGTGACCGTGCTCGCGATTCCGCGCGGCGGCGTGGCGGTTGCCGCGCCGATCGCCGCGCTGCTCGGAGCGCCGCTCGATGTGTTCGTCGCGCGCAAGCTCGGCGCGCCGGGGCAGGAGGAGCTCGGCATAGGCGCCGTGGCCGCGGATGGCACGCGCGTGCTCGACGATGATCTGGTGCGCATGCTGCGCGTCACCGACTCCTACATCGACAAGATCACCAAGCGCGAGATCGCCGAGGCCAAGCGACGGCTCGTGCTCTTTCGCGGTGCGCGCGCGCCCGCGCCGATCAGCGGACGCAGCGTGATCCTCGTCGACGACGGGCTCGCGACGGGCGGCACCGCGCGCGCGGCGCTCACGGTGCTGCGCGCCGAGCGCCCTGCGCGACTGATCTTCGCGGCGCCGGTGGCGAGCATGGATGGCGCCGAGTCGATCACGGCGATGGGCATCGCCACCGTGTTCTCCGCCGTTCCCAAGCACTTTCACGGCGTGGGCGAGTGGTACGAGGCGTTCGTCCAGGTGAGCGACGACGAGGTGCTCGCGATGCTCGCGAAGGCGAACGCGCCGGCATAGATAACTCTACCGCGACGCCGGCTGCTGCTGCGTGAGACAGTGCAGCGTTCCCAGCCCCCACACGAGATCCACCGCGTGAATCCCGACTATTTCCCGCGCAGGGAATAATTCGGCGATCGTGTTCAGCGCCGCGCGATCGTTGCGGTCGTTGAACGTCGGCACCAGCACCACGCCGTTCGCGATGTAGAAGTTCGCGTAGCTCGCCGGCAGCCGCTCGCCGTGCATCGTCACCGGGCGCGGGAAGGGGAGGCGCACTACCCGCAGCCCGCCCGGCCACGTTTTCGCCGCGAGCTCGAGCCGCTGCACGTTGTCCATCGAGCGCTCGTGATTCTCGTCCGCGGGATCATCCTCCACGGCGAGCACGATCGTGCGCGCGTCCGTGAAGCGCGCGATGTCGTCGACGTGGCCGTGCGTGTCGTCGCCCACGCACCCCTCGCCCAACCAGATCGTGCGCGTGATGCCGAGATAGTGTTCGAAGGCGCGCTCGTAGTCGGCGCGGCCGAGCCCCGGATTGCGAATCTGCTTGTCGGAGAGCAGCCACTCCTCAGTCACCAGCAGCGCGCCCGCGCCGTTCGTCTCGATGCCGCCGCCCTCGAGCACGAGCCGCGCGCCGTCATCCGGCCGCAGCGCCTCCTCGCGCGCGCGCCCCGACAGCTCCGCCACCGACATCCCGATCATCTCGTCGCGCGCGAAGTTATCGTACTTCGCCCAGCCGTTGAACTTCCAGCTCACCCAGTGCACCGTGCCGTTCGGCGCCATCACGGCCGTGGGCGCGGAGTCGCGAAGCCACACGCGATCGGTGCCCACCTCGTGAAGTCCGACGCGCGAGAGATTCACCCCGTGCGCAACGAGCGCGTCGCGCGCCTCATCCATCACCGTCTCATCGTTACACAGCACCTCGACGTGCTCGTGCCTGCTGAGCACGCGCACGATCTCCGCGTACACCCACGGAATCGGCTCGAACTTTCCAGGCCAGTCGGGCTGATGATGCGGCCACCCGATCCACGTCGCCGCGTGCGCCTCCCACTCGGCCGGCATCCGCTGCGCGGGAAAGTGTACGCCGTCATCGCGACGCGCGTACACCGAATTCTCCGGTTCACTCACCCGAGATAGCGGTTCAAGATCGGACCGTAGGCGTCGATGCGGCGATCGCGCAGGAAGGGCCAGTTGCGCCGCGTGTACTCGATCGCGCCCGGATCGATCACCGCGGTGAGAATCGCCGGCTCCGTTCCCGCCTCCGTGATGATGCGGCCGAATGGGTCGCACACGAACGAATGTCCGAAGAACTCGAGGCCATCAGTGCCCGGCTCGGGCTCGAAGCCAACGCGATTCACCGCGGCGACATACACGCCGTTCGCGATCGCATGCGCGCGCTGCGCCGTGCGCCAGGCGTCCGCCTGCGCCGCACCCCACTCCTCCTTCTCCTTGGGATGCCAACCGATCGCCGTCGGATAAAAGAGAATCTGCGCGCCCATGAGCGCGGTGATGCGCGCAGCCTCGGGATACCACTGATCCCAGCATATCAGCACACCGATCGTCGCAATCTTCGTCTTGAACACGCGAAAGCCGCTCGCAGGAATAGACTCGTCGTGCTGATAGATCTCGCCCGGCGTGAAGTAGTACTTCTCGTGATAGAGCGGATCGTCGGGGATGTG
>PLMM01000376.1 GCA_003142495.1 Gemmatimonadota bacterium
TGCAGTGCGTGCCCGAGCTCGTGGAGGAACGTACGGTAGTTCGACTGCCCACCGTGCGGACGGAGCACGAGATAGACCTCCTGCGGCACGCGCACGGGCGAGCAGAAGGCGCGCGAGCTTTTCCCCTCCCGCTCGCCGGTATCGAAAATGATGCGTCCCTTGGCGGTCGCGTCCGCACCCATGTCGGCCACCTGGCGACGCACTTCCTCCTCCATCGGCTTGCTCGGGAAGTACGGATCGAACGCGGGCGCGCGCATCAGTGCGAGCGCGTCGGCGCGCGTCGCCTCGCGCGGATCGATGTCCAGCTCGCGGCGCACCACCTCGGCGAACACATCGTCCCACATCGACTGCGTATCGCGCAGGAATGCCTTGCACTCATCAACCAGCGACGGAAGGTTCACTCCGCTCAGCGCGGCGAAGGTGTCGTTGTAGCTGCCGGCGATCTCCAGCGCCTCGACGATGTCCTTCTCGCGCTGGAAGCGCTCCTTCCGAATCGGCGCGAGCTCCTTCGCGACGAGCGCCGCGCGTGCGCGTTCGAGGCGCAGGCGTTCGTCGCGATCGCCCGCGTTGGCGATCTCGATGGCGATCTGCTGGTACTGGATGCCGCGGCCGTCGTCTACACGCGCTATCGCTGACGATTCCCATGCGATCTCGCGCTCGTCGAGCTCGGCGAGCTCACGCGACACCCTCGCATCGGCCTGCCACTCGAGGAGGATTCTCGCCGAGCGATGCTCTTCGCTCCCGGCGGGCGAGTCGCGGAAGAGCTCGCGGACCATGTCTAGTGCCTCCTCGCCGAGCACATTCGCGAAGCGCGCGTAGATCGACTGCAGGTCAGCCGTTTTCTTGAGTCCCGAGCCCGATGCGTACAGCTCGCGCGAGATCGCCTGGTGGAAGTCGTCCCCTTCGCGGCGCAGCGTCTCGAGCGAGAGCGTCATCGGGCCAGGCGCTCCGCGAGCACGGCGCGAAGCTGATCGGCGGCAACACGATCCTGCTGCAGCGTGTCGCGATCGCGGATCGTCACCGTTCCCTCCGCCATCGACTCACCGTCGACGGTGATTCCAAAGGGCGTTCCGATCTCATCCTGCCGCCGGTAGCGCCGCCCGATCGCCCCCGACTCGTCGTAGAACACCGGGTAGAGCGGCCGCAGATCTTCGGCGATGCGATGCGCCATCTCCGGCATCCCGTCCTTCTTCACCAGCGGGAAGATTCCCGCCTTCACCGGCGCGAGCGACGGCTGCAGCTTGAGCACGGTGCGTCCCTCGTCCTCACCCTCGACCGTCTCCTCGTGATACGCGTTCACGAGCACCGCGAGCGTCGTACGATCCGCACCCACCGACGTCTCGACCACATACGGTGTGTAGCGCCGATTGTTCGGCTGGTCGAAGTACTCGAGCTTCTTCCCCGAGAACTGCTGGTGCTGCGTGAGGTCGAAGTCGCCGCGGTTGTGCACCCCCTCGATCTCCTGGAAGCCGAGCGTGCCGCCGAAGTCGAACTGGATGTCGAACGCCGCACGCGCATAGTGCGCGAGCTCTTCCGTGGTGTGCTGGTGATACTTGAGCCGCGCGTGATCGAGCCCGAGCGACTTGTGCCACTCGAGGCGCTGCCCCTTCCAGAACTCGAACCACTCCATGTCGCTGCCCGGCTCGACGAAGAACTGCATCTCCATCTGCTCGAACTCGCGCGTGCGGAAGATGAAATTCCCCGGCGTGATCTCGTTGCGGAACGCCTTGCCGATCTGCGCGATGCCGAAGGGAATCTTCTGGCGCGTCGACTGCTGGACGTTCAGGAAGTTGACGTAGATCCCCTGCGCCGTTTCCGGACGCAGGTACACGACGCTGGCCGTGTCTTCCACAGGCCCCATGAACGTCTTGAACATCAGGTTGAACAGCCGCGGGGCGCCGAGCGTCCCCTTCATGCCGCAGGCCGGGCACTGCACGTCCGGCGTACCAGGGGTGCCCTTGATCTTCGCGTCGTCCGCGCGAAAGCGCTTCCGGCAGTTGCTGCACTCGACCAGCGGATCGACGAAGCCGCTCACGTGGCCGCTCGCCTCCCACACGCGCGGATGCATGAGGATCGCCGCGTCGAGCCCCTCGATGTCATCGCGCGCGCGCACCATCGCGTTCCACCAGCGGTCCTTCAAGTTCTTCTTGAGCTCGACGCCGAGCGGACCGTAGTCCCACACGGACCCCGTGCCTCCATAGATCTCGGAGGATTGGAAGATGAACCCGCGCCGCTTGCACAGCGACACGAGCTTCTCCATCACGTCAGGGTATGTGCTTGAGGACATGCGTCGAATTCGGTTGAGGATCGGCGAAACGATCGCGCAAGGAATATTCCCGGCGCGTTACTAATCTATCAGCTATCGAGATCGGCGCTGAGCTTCGGCTCCGCAGGCGCTGCGTGGCCGAGGATGTGCGCGAGGATCTTGTCCCCGTGGAAGCGGCCGTTCTCGATGAACACCTTGTTCGCGTCGAAGCCCGCGACGACGACGCCGGCTACGAAGATCCCGGGCACGTCGGTCTCGAGCGACACATCGTCGTGCGCGGGGACGCCACTCTTCGCATCGATGGTCACGCCCACCTGCCTGAGCAGGTCGACGTTCGGCGCGAAGCCGGTCATCACGTACACGCGATCGGCGGGAAGCGTCGACGTCATCCCCTGCGTGTCGATCGTGACCTCGTGTGTTGCGATCGCGCGCACGCGGCTGTTCCAGCGGACGGCGATGTTCCCCTCCTTCATCCGATTCTGGACGTCGGGGAGAATCCACGGCTTGATCTTCATGTCGAAGTCGGGGCCGAAGTGCACGAGCGTCACCCGCGCGCCCGAGCGCCACAGATCCAGCGCCGCCTCGGCCGCCGAGTTCCCGCCGCCCACGACGACCGCGTCCTGATCGAACGCCTCGTGCCCTTCCTTGTAGATGTGCTGCACGTGCTCGAGCGTCTCGCCGGGCACGCCGAGCCTGTTCGGCGAGCCGAAGTAGCCGGTCGCGATGATCACGAAGCGCGCGCGCGTGGCGCGAAGATCGCCGCCGCGCCGCAGTGAATGCACGACGAAGTCGCCCTTCGTGCCGGTGACCTCGGTGACCTTCTCGTATTGGCGAACGGGAATGCCGAAGTAGTTGACGGCCGCGCGATAGTAGGCGAGCGCATCGCGACGCCCGGGTTTGTCGCCGCCGATGATGAAGGGCAGCCCTCCGATCGAGAGCTTCTCCGCGGTCGAAAAGAAGTTCACGTACGTCGGATACGCGGTGATCGTGCTGGTGACCGAGCCGCCATCGAACACCACGCAGCTCATCCCCGCGCGCAGCGTAGTGATCGCGGCGGCGAGCCCGCACGGTCCCGCGCCGACGATGGCGACGTCAACTCTCTCTTCGACCTTCACCGCCATTACTCGACCCCGATGATCTGATCGCGGTGCGTGCCAACGCTGACGTACGAGATTGGCGTGTCCGCGAGCTCGCGGATGCGATCGAGATAGATGCGCGCGCCTTTCGGCAGATCGGAGAGCGTGCGCGCCGAAGCCGTGCTCGTCTTCCAGCCGTCGTACCACTCGTACACCGGCACCGCCTTGTCGAGCAGCACGAGGTCGCCGGGGAATTCCTCGTGCACCTCGTCGCCCACCTTGTAGCCCGTGCAGATCGCGACGCGGTCGAGCGTGTCGAGCACGTCGAGCTTCGTCACCGCGAGCCCCGTGAGCCCATTCACACGCGCCGCGTAGCGCACGACGACGGCGTCGAACCAGCCGCAGCGGCGCG
>PLMM01000216.1 GCA_003142495.1 Gemmatimonadota bacterium
GCGTTGATGCGGATGATCCAGAGCTTCCGGAACTCGCGCTTCTTGTTCTTGCGATCCCGATACGCGTAGACCCAGCCGCGCTCGACGTTTTCCTTCGCGGCCTTCCAAAGTTTCGAGCGGGCGCCGAACGCACCGCGCGCCGCCTTCATGATCTGCTTCTTACGCTTGAGTCTTACGACGTTGCTTTTTACGCGTGGCATAGTGGTCTCCTTACGATTGCAGGAGGCGCTTCATACGCTTGATGTCACCCTTGGTCGCGATCAGACCCGGGCGGCGAAGATTGCGCTTCCGCTTTGGCGATTTCTTGGTCAGGATGTGGCTCTTGTAGGCCTTGAACCGCTTGACCTTGCCACTCGCTGTGAGTTTGAAGCGCTTCGCAGCGCCCTTGTGCGTCTTCATCTTCGGCATTGAAATCCCTTTCGGTATGGCAGCCTACTTCGGCGCCAGGATCATTGTCATGTTCTTGCCTTCCAGCTTCGCATCCGCCTCGATCTTGCCGATGTCCGCGAGATCCGCCGACACGCGATCGAGCACGTCCTTGCCAAGCTCCGGATGCGCGACCTGACGGCCGCGGAACATCATCGTGACTTTCACCTTGTTCCCTTCTTCGAGGAATCGCCGAGCGTGCCGAGTTTTCGTGGCAAAATCGTGATCATCGATTCCAGGGCGGTACTTCACCTCTTTCAGGTGAATGACATGCTGCTTCTTCTTCGCGACCCGCGCCATCTTCGCCTGCTCGAACTTGAACTTGCCGTAGTCCATGATTCGGACGACCGGCGGCCGAGCGAGCGGTGCGACTTCCACCAGATCCAACCCTTGTGCCTCTGCCTGTGCGAGCGCGGTGTCCAGCTCGAGTATGCCAAGCTGGCTGCCGTCGGGCGCGATGACGCGAAGCGGACTAATGCGAATCTGGCGGTTCACGCGGACGCGCTTGGTGCTATCCTGAATGGGCGATATCTCCGACAAGGACAAAAAAAATCGCGGACACCACTCCGGAGTCCGCGACGCGCGACGAGCACCCGCATGCGGGCGCCCATCGAACACTGAGACTCCAACAGCACACCAGGCGCTTGGAGCGCGAGGGCCGGAGGGTGAGAGCGAATGTGCTTCGCTCTACTTGATTGTCAGGGCGTAATTTACGGCGCCCTCGACTTATATGTCAACACCCTTGCCTCCGGGCTCGATCAGGGCGCCAGCACGTACGCCTTCCCGTCGTGCGCCAACCGCCCCCATGCGTGCGTCGCGTCATGCTCAAACAGCAAGAGCCACTCCTCCTGCAATGCCCTCGCCAGCGTTCGGCGCTTGGTCTCCAGCGTCACCAGCGGCTCGACGTCGTAGCCCATGATCCACGGAAGCGGCAGGTGCGCCGCAGTGGGAACCAGATCGCCTGGAAAAAAGGCCTTCTCCCCCTTTGACTCGAGCAAGATCCCCTGATGAAAGGGGACGTGCCCCGGCGTCGGCAACACGGAGATTCCCGGGACGATCTGCTTCTCGCCTTCCACGAGATCGAAAAGGCCCGCTTCCACGATCGGCGCAAAGTTGTGCGGGAAGTAGCTCGCCGCCGTCCGCTCGTTCGTGTGCGACGCGTACTCCAACTCGCCGCGCTGCACCACATACCGCGCCCGCGGAAACGTCGGCCACACCGCGCCCGCCTCATCGCGATATGTGTTCCCGCCGCCGTGATCGAAGTGCAGATGCGAATCGATCACGAGCTTGATGTCGTCGGTGCTATGCCCGAGCGTCGCGAGCGCATCCTCGAGCGCCGTGCGCCCATTGGCGCCTTCGTTCTCGATTCCGTAGATGCCGAGGAAACGATCGTTCTCCTTGTTCCCCGCCCCGCAGTCGATGAGCACGAGCCCATCATCATGCTCCACCAGAATGCAGCGCATGCCCAGCGGAATTCTGTTCCGCTCGTCGGCGGGAATGCGGCGCTCCCAGAGCGGCTTCGGCACGACGCCGAACATCGCGCCGCCATCGAGCTTCTGCCCGCCGGCCTGCAGCGCGTGAATCTTCATCGAGCCCACCATGCGCGATTCGATCAACGGCTGCGGCGCGCTCACGCGGTGGTGTCCTTGTCGACTGGCCTCGGCATCGCCAGCTCTCCGCGCGAGCGCGGCCCCTTCGCCATGCTCTCGCCGAGGAGGCGCTCGAGATCGTCCCAGCTTCGGCACTCGCGCTCGCGCGCCTCATCGAGCAGCCGGAGGAGCACGTGCGCCGTCGCCACCGCATCGCCCGCCGCGCGATGGCGCGCGAGGATCTCGACGCCGTAGTAGTTCGCGACGGAGTCGAGGCGCCGGCTCCGCAGCTGCGGGAGCACGCGCCGCGCGAGCCGCACCGTGCAGAGCCGCCGCCCCGACAACCGCTGCCCCGTCGCGCGCTGTACCTCCGCCGTCACGAAGCGCCAGTCGAAGTCCGCGTTGTGCGCCACGAACACATGTCCCTCGAGCACACTCACCACCTGCTCGCAGATGTCGCGGAAGCGCGGCGCGTCCTTCACCATCTCCCAGTTGATCTGCGTCAGATTCGTGATCATCGGCGGAATCGAGCGCTCGGGATTCACGAGCGTCGCGAAGCGCTCGGCGACCACGCCATCGCGCACCACGATAGCCGCGATCTCCGTGATGCGATCGCCGCTCCACGGGCTCATTCCCGTCGTCTCGACGTCGACGACCACGTACGAGAGCGACGCGAGCTCGTCGCGCTCGACGCTCGCGTCGTAGCTCGAGCGATCCTCGCGCACCGCTTCGACCGCGACAGTCGGGCGCAGCGCCTGCGTGCGCGGCTCCAGTGCGAGCGACCAGCGCCCGTCGTGCGAGCGCACGAACTCCGGACGCTGCGCGAACAGCGCGAGCGCCATCGCCTCCGCCACGACCACTGGCGCGCCCGGCATCTGACACACGTGCTCGATCAGCGCCTTCGCATCCGCTGATCCATTCGACAGAAAGTCCACCGCCCGCTCGGTGAGCCGAGTCTCGGCGGGACGCGCGGCGATACCGTGCGCGCTCAGTCCCACGGATCCTCGCGATGCACGGGGAGCGTCATGCATCGAGGGCCGCCTCCGGCGCGCACGAGCTCGGAGCCCTCGAAGGTGATGATCGCGCGCTCGCCGTCCTTCACGCGCTCGTCGCCCGTGAGAAAGTCGACCGAGGAGACGACGCGGAAGCCCTGCTTCCCCATCTCGACGATCGTCGCCTCGTTGCGCGAGTACGAGAGAATCACGCCCGGCCGCATCGCGACGAAGTTGCAGCCGCTCGCCCACTGCTCGCGCTCCTGCACCGAGCGGCGCGTGCCGCCGCAAAACACCGGCGTCATCGGCAGCCCGACGTGCTCGAGCGCTGCGAAGACGTTCGGCATCTCCTGCATGTGCTCATTCCCCTTCTTGCGATAGAGAATCGGCAGCCGCTCGGGCCCAATGAAGTGTGGCGGATAGACCGCGCACAAATCGCGATCGAGCTGTGTGAAGATCATGTCGAGGTGGATCGCCGTGTTCTCCTTCGGCATCACGACCACGATGACGTGGGTGATTGCGGTCTCCTCGAAGAGCTTCGCGGTGAGGTAATCGATGGCCGCGGGGCTCGAGCGCTCGCTGAAGCCGATGATCACGGTGTCGTGGCGCAGCGGATGCACGTCGCCGCCCTCGAGCGTGTAATTGTGCCGCCGCTCCGCCGCGCCATCGTAGAGAATTCCCTTGTTCGCGAGCTGCGGATGGTGAAGGAAGAGGAGCTTCATGATGAGCTCCTCCGACCAGCGCACGGCGTAGCGCATGGAGCCGATCATCACGTGATCGCCGACGACCATCGCGGTGTCACGCGTAAAGAAGAGATTCGGCAGCGGCGGAAGGAGATAGCCGCCCTCGTTGAGCGAGCGGGCGAGCGGGCCCGGCTCCTCTTCCTCGCCCTCAATGAGCATCTCGACGAGCTCCTCCGGGCTGCGCTCTTCGATCTTGTTCGCGAGCGGGCCGGAGGGGACGATGTCGAGCGTCTCGCGCACGAGCAGGTCTCGTGCGGCGGGGATCGAGACGACGTCGGCGAGCAGATCGCGCACCGAGAGCACCGTCGTGAAGCGCTCGAGAATGGCCACGAGCCGGCGATGCTCCTTCTGGGCGTTCTCGAGGTCGATGATGTCGTCGTATAGAAAGTCCTCGCGGGTGTCGGGCGTCACCGCGAGGAGCTCGGGACCGGGCAGGTGGACGAGCACGGAGCGGAGCCGGCCGATCTCTGAAGAAACATGTACTGGCATGAGTGCACACAAGTTAACCGCAGAGGCGCGCTGCGAGCCAGCGTTCATCTAGCAGCTTCCGTAGCGCGGTCCTAACTTGTGAATGAATTCACAAGCCGCCCCGCCATTGAAGAGAATCGCCGATTCGACCGTCCGTCGCCTGTCGCTCTATCTCCGCTTCCTCGAGGAATTCGAGACGGCGGGGCTCACGACGGTATCCAGCGATGAACTGGCCGCCCGCGGCGGCACGACCTCCGCGCAAGTTCGGAAGGACCTCTCCTTCTTCGGCTCCTTCGGCAAGCGCGGGCTCGGCTACCAGGTGGCGGAGCTGACGCAGAGCATGCGGCGCATCCTCGGCCTCGAGCGCGACTGGCGAGTGATCATCGTCGGCGTCGGGAAGATCGGTGCCGCGCTCGCGCAGTTCGAGGGCTTCCAGCAGCGCGGCTTTCGCGTGGTCGGCCTGTACGATTCCGATCCGGCGAAGGTCGGTCGCGAGATCTACCACCTGCCGGTGCGCGCGATCGAGTCGCTCTCCGAGGACAATCGCGAGCAGCCGGTCGACATCGCGGTGATAGCCGTGCCCGCCTCGGCCGCGCAACGCGTCGTCGATCAGGTGGTCGCCGCGGGAATCTCCGGCATCATGAGCTTCGCGCCGATTCAGCTGCACGTGCCGGCTGACGTCACTTTGAATACGGTGAACATGGCGATGGAGCTCGAGCGGCTGTCGTTCGCGCTGTCGAATAGGGAGTAGGGCGCGCGGGACACTTGATCGTCCGATGAGTTAAACCCACAGCCCTAGCGCGCGCCCCAGCGCGTAGAACTGCTCCGCGCTTAAAGTCTCCGGCCGCGCATCAGGATCGATCGCGCATGCGGCCAGCGCCGCCTCCGCATCCGTCGCACTTCGCTCCGCCACCGTGCGCACGACGCGCCGCATCTGCTTTCGCCTGAGCGCGAACGCCGCCTGCACGAAGATACGGAACGGCTCCTCCATTCCCGGCGCCACCACCGGCTCCGCGCGCGGCGTCACGCGCACCACTGCACTGTCCACGCGCGGCGGCGGATTGAACGCGCCCGCGGGAATGCGAAAGAGCAGCTCGACATCGGCCACCGCCTGCACGTTCACCGAGAGCGCGCCATAGTCGTCGGCGCCCGGCGCCGCGGCCATCCGCGCGGCAACCTCCTTCTGCACCAGCAGCACCGAGCGCAGCGCGCGCGGTTGCTTCAGCGCCTGAAAGAGAATCGGCGTGGTGATGTAGTACGGCACATTCCCCGCGAGCGCGTACGCGCCACCCGCCGCCTCGCCGAGATTCACGTCGAGCACGTCGCCCTCGATGATCGTGAGTCGCGGCTCGTTCGCGTACTTCTCGCGCAGGAGCTCAACGAGCTTGCGGTCGATCTCGATCGCAACCACGCGCGCCGCACGCGCGAGCAGCGCGTCGGTGAGCGACCCGCGCCCCGGGCCGATCTCCACCACCGTCTCGGTTGGCGCCAGCGCGACCGCGTCCGCGATTCGCGCGAGGATGCGCGGATCGGTGAGGAAGTGCTGGCCGAGACTCTTCCGGATCGGCGGCGGCCGCATGCGTGCCGTCGCTCAGCTTCGCGTGATGACCACCGCGAGATCGTCGCGCTGCACGGCCTCACCGGTGTGCTCGGCAAGCTCCTCGAACACGCGCTGCACGATTGCCGCGGGAGTTTCGGTGCGGTAGCGCTGCACGATGTCGAGCACGGGCTGCTCGCCGAGGCGCATGCCAAAGCGGTTGCGCGCGTCGCTCACACCGTCCGTAAAGAGGAGCAGCAGATCGCCACCCGGCTCCCACGCGTGCGAGCGCGCATGCGGGAGCGTCTCGACCATCCCGATGGGCGGATCGATCGCGGGCAATCGCTCGACGGTGCCGTTTGTGGCGACGTGAAAGGCGTGCGGATGCCCCGTGTTCGCGTAGCGCAGCGTGCGCGCCTTGCGATCGATGACGCCGTAGAACGCCGTGATGAACATCTCCGTCGTCACGAGCTCCTCGCGCAACGTGCCCTCGAGCGCCGCGAGCACCGCGTCCGGATCCGGCGACGCCTGCGCATGGATCGCCGACGCGCTCATCGCGAGCGCCATGATGAGCGCGGCGCGATAGCCGTGGCTCGACACGTCGCCGATCATGATGCCGGTGCGATCGGGTGACAGGCGAAAGAGATTGTAGAAGTCGCCACCCACGCTCTCGGCGGGCACCACGCGCGCCGCGACCTGCGCCTCGGGCGCCACGACGTCCGTGCGCGGGAGGAGCTTCATCTGCAGATCGTGCGCGAGCGCGAGCTCCTGGATCAGCCGCTGCTGGCTGAGCGACGCGCGCACGAGGCGCGTGTTCTGAATCGCGGTGCCGATCTGCGTCGCGATCGCGGCGATCAGCTTCTGGTCGCCAGCGCTGAACGGCTGATCGGAGTAGCGATCGGAGAGATTGACCACGCCGAGTGGCTCCATGCCTCCCGTCGGAAGCGTCCACATGATCGGCACGGAGAGCATCGTCCCGCGCCGATACGCCGACTCCGCCTCGCACGGCATTGTGCCTCCCTCGGCGACCATCGCGTGCTGTTCGCGAAAGACTTTCGCCGAGACGCTCGTCGTGTCGTGCAGCGCGATGGGCGGAATGTCGAGCACGACGCCGCCGATCGCAGCGACGGTCTGCAGCGTGTCGGTGACGCGATCGTGCACCAGGATCGAGCCGCGCCGCGCGCCCACCGTCTCGGAAATTTCCTTGAGGATCGTCGCGGCCGCCTCCTCGAGCGACACCGTGCGCCCGAGAATCTCCGTGATCGTGTAGAGAAGATTGATCTCTTCGTAGCGCTCGGCGAGCTCGTTCGCCGCGTGCTCGACCTCCAGCGACGACTGCAGATACTGCCCAACGATCGCGCTGAGAAAGCGCGCGTAGCTCTCGAGCGGCGCCAGCGGCACGGGCGAAGGCCCCGCCACGATCCACGCCTTGCGCGGCCCCGGGATGCGCGCGACGATCACCTGACCGCTGGGCGAATCGACGACCTTCGATGCGACGTTTTCGAGCGGAGGTGTCCAGCCGAGGATGCCGAGGGCAGGCACGCTGGAGGCTATTCGCGTGGGCGGTCGCGAGTCGTCGCCGAGCCAGACGGCCGCTGCCGCGCCGGTGCCATCGCGGAAGGCGGTGAGCAGCGCGATCAGGTCAATCATGACGCCTGAGCGTCATCCGAACCACGTTGCCCTGGTTCGAGAAGCGCTCGATGCGATCCATGAGTCTGGTCATGAGAAAGAGCCCCCGGCCATCTTCGCGCTCGAGGTTCTCGGGCTCCGTCGGGTCTGTCAGGCAATCCTCGAAGTCGAAGCCGGCGCCCTCGTCNNACGTCGATCTTCACCTGCACGTGCGCATCGTGGCGTTCGCCGTTGCCGCGCAGGATGGCATTCGAGAGCGCTTCGCTCAGGGCGACGGGAATATTGAGGCAGCACTGGCGCGCGGGATAGGAAAGCTGCGCGCACTGCTGTTTGACGACCTCGACCACTCGCTCGATGTAGCGGATGTCGCTGGGAATCTCGAGCTCGAGCGCGATGTGCACGCGCCCGGGAGCGAACGGAAGCGCTTGGCTGATCGCCGACACGCGGCGCTCGCTGGCGCGTTCGCTCAGAAGGTCTCCAGCGCCCGTTCCTTCGTGTCGGAGATCTGGAAAAGCGTGTCGAGCTTGGTGAGCTCGAAGAGCGTCTTCAGATCGTCGTTCAGATTGGCGAGACGAAGCTCCCCGCCCTGCTCGCGGATCTTCTTCGACAGCGAAACCAGCACGCCGAGGCCGGAGCTATCGATGTAGCCCGTCTGGCTGAAATCGATCAGGAATTTGCGCTCGCCCTTCTCGAGCTCGTCCAGCACGCGCTGCTTCAGCTCCTGGCGGTTGCCAACGATGAGTTGCCCTTCCACGTCTACCACGACAATCTCTCCCTGCTTCTCTATCGCGAAGCTCATGTCCCGTTCTCCCGTCGAGATCTACACTCATGCGCGGTGACAATGGCGGTGGATCGATCGCCTTGTCGCATCTTAATGTCGCTTCCGTTTGCGCGAGCCGAAAGATAAGCGCCGGCGCGCCTCGAAACGGAGCGGGCTAGTGCAAAACTCCGTCCACGCCGAGCGGGCGGAGTTGCCTCACGCTGGATCGCCGCTGCCGGCGCTGAAGCGCTTGCGGAGCGCCGCATCCACCACCGGGTGCACCAGCCCGGAGGTATTGCCGCCGTACTTCGCGACCTCCCGAACGACGCTCGAGCTCACGTAGGTTCGATCAATGCTTGGCACCATGAACACCGTTTCGAGATCGGCGTTCAGGTGGCGGTTCATGAGCGCCATCTGGTATTCGTACTCGAAGTCCGCCACGGCGCGGAGCCCGCGAATCGAAAGCGTCGCGCCAACGTCCCGCGCGAAGTCGACGAGCAGCCCGTTGAACTCGCGAACCTCGATCCGCGGATCGTTGCCGATGCTGTCCTTGATCATCTGGACACGCTCGGCAATTGAGAAGAGCGGCTGCTTGGCGGAATTGACTGCGACGGCGACGATGAGCTTGTCGACGAAGGTGAGGCTGCGCCACATGAGATCTTCGTGACCGCGCGTTACGGGATCGAAGCTGCCAGCGTAAACCGCGATCGGCATGGGCTCGTGGGGTGCGGGAGTGTCCGGAACGATCAGGCGCGAAAGAAAGTGAGCGCCGTGTCACCATAACGGCGAGTGTCGCCGCCGGCGGGCATCGTTTCTTCGGCCGCGTGCTCGAGGGCCAGGATGCGCGAGAATTGCCGCTCGCGCCAGCGGTCGGCGACCTGGGCCGCGAATCCCTTGCGGTACGGTGGGTCGGCGAAGGCCACGTCGTAGGCGTGCTCGCCGAGCGCGCCTACGAAGCGGAGCGCGTCCATGCGCTCGACGGTGCTCGCGTCGCCCGCGCCCAGCAGCGAGATGTTCGCGCGCAGCGACAGCAGGCTCGGCGCTGCGGACTCGACGAAGGTGGCGTGCGAGGCGCCGCGCGAGAGCGCTTCGAGGCCGAGCGCGCCAGAGCCGGAGAAGAGGTCGAGAACCGTGGCGTCGGGAAGATCATTTTGCAGGATGCTCATCCACGCTTCGCGCACGCGATCGGCGGTGGGGCGGACTTTGGTGCCGCGCGGCGCGGCGATCGTGCGTCCGCGCCAGCGGCCGGCGACTATTCGCACACGAGTCTAGCGGCGCACGGCGGCGAGCTTCGCCTGCAGGCGCGGCACGCCATTCCAGTCGTCGCGCTCGAGGCGGTACGCGATGTCGAAGGGGATCGCGACATCGAGCTCGCTCGCAAGATGCGCCATCCCCCAGCCGATCGCCTCGAGCTCGCCCGCATCGGTGCGCAGCCGCAGCTTGAGATGCCCGTCGCCCATCACGCGCGCCGGCGCCGCGAGACGCACGCCGCGCGACACGAGCACGGGCGTGGGATTCGACGGCCCGAACGGCTCGAAGTGGCGGAGCAGGGACTCGAGCTCGAGCGTCGCTGCGGAGATGGGCAGCTCGAGGTCGACGCGCAGCTCCGCCGCGAGATCGTTCACGGTGAGCTGCGCGAGCGCGATTTCGTTGAAGCGGCGCGCGAGCTCCGGCACGTTCGCGCGCGCTATCGTGACGCCCGCCGCCGCGCGGTGTCCGCCGAAGCGCACGAGCAGATCGCGGCACTCAGTCAACGCGCCATGCAGATCGAAGGCGGAGATCGAGCGCCCCGAGCCCTTCCCCTCCTCGCCGTCGAGCGCGATGAGCAGCACCGGACGCCCGTGCTCCTCGAGTAGCCGCGACGCGACGATCCCGATCACGCCGGGGTGCCATCCCTCTTCCGCGAGCACGATGCCGTGCGTGGCATCGAGATCGAGCCCCTCGATCATCTCGCGGGCGCGCGCGAGCGTTTTCCTGTCGACGTCCTGCCGATGGCGATTGAGCTCCTCGAGCTCGCGCGCGATCGCGTTCGCCTCATGCTCGCTCTCCGTCATGAGCAGCTCGACGCCGCGAAGCGCGTGGCCGAGGCGCCCGACGGCGTTCAGGCGCGGCGCGAGGATGAAGCCGATGCGCCCGGCGTTGAGCGGCTTCCCCTCGAGCCCCGACGACCGAATGAGCGCGCGCAGCCCGTGGTTCGTGGTGTCCTTCATGACCTTGAGCCCCGCGCGCGCGAGCACGCGATTCTCACCTCGCAGCGGCGCGACGTCCGCGATCGTCGCGAGCGCGACGAGATCGAGCAGGCGATAGACGTCGTCCTCGCTGCCGCCCATCGCGCGCGTGAGCGCCAGCGACAGCTTGAACGCGATGCCAACCGCAGCGAGATCCTTATCCGGATACTCGCAGCCATCCTGCTTCGGATTCAGCACCGCGAAACACTGTGGCAGCGGCCCACTCGGCAGGTGATGATCGGTGATGATCACATCGATCCCCGCCTTGCATGCGGCCTCCACCGGCGCAAGCGCGTTGGTGCCGCAGTCGCAGGTGACGAGCACCTTCGCATCGGCGGCTATCGCGGCGTTGATGCCGGCCATCGTGAGATCGTAGCCGTCTTCGATGCGGCGCGGGATGAACGGAATGGCGTTCCCGCCGAGCGAGGCGATGGTGCGCAGGAGCACGGTGGTGGAGGCCATGCCGTCGACGTCGTAGTCGCCGTGCACCACGATGCGCTCGCCGCCACGGATGGCGCGCACGAGTCGCTCGACGGCGACGTCCATGCCGAGCATGAGGGCGGGATCATGGAGCTGTTCGAGGCGCGGGCGGAGATAGCGCTTCGCGCTCTCGACGGTGCTGAAGCCGCGCCGCAGCAGCAGCTCGCAGATCACCGATGGGAGATGGAGTTCGTTCGCCAGCGCCGCTACAGCCACCGCATCCGGGGCGCTGGGGAGCACCCAGCGAGATGGCGGTCGGGTGCGTGCGGCGATTGCGTTCACACCGTGAAAATTACTCTCCCCAGTGGGGAGCAACAAGCATCATCCCGTCGCGTACAGAAGCACTCCGCACGCCTCGCACACATCGATCGCGCGCCCGGCCGCGATCACATTCCGGCGCTGCATCGGAATCGCCGTGTCGCATCGCCCGCACGCCTGTCCGCGCAGCGGATAGAGCACGTTCGAGGTGTTGCGACTCAAGATGCGCTCGTACTTGAGGAGAATTCCCTTCGACACATGCGTCGCTCGCTCGTTGCGAATGGTGCGCGCCGCAGCGAGCTCCTTCTCGATCACCGCGCGCTCCTTCGCGTGCGCCTCGCGCTGCTCCATCTGTCGCGTATCGAGCTCGCCGAGGAGCTTCTGCTGTCCGTCGATCGCGTGGTGCACATCGTGCACGCGCAGCGAGAGCGAGTGGAGATCGGTCTCCTCCTCCGACAGCACCTTCTTGAGCATGTCGACCTGCGCCATCGCGGCGGTCGCTTCCTTCGGCTTCCGCACGACATCGAGCGTGGCGAGGTTGCGCTCCTGCATCGCCTTGTGATCCTCGACCTTGATCGAGAGCTCGCGCCGCTTCTTCTCCTCCTGCTCCGCGGTCGTCTTCGCGCGAGCGAGCGAGTCTTCAACTTGTTTGCGCTCGGCGTCCAGCGCGATCAACTGTGAATCGAGCGCACGCAACTTCTCATTGAGCTGCGCGACGATCGTGTCTTCCGCTTGCAGGGCCAATACCGCTTCCAGGTCTGGACTCACTAAACCTCCTTACGTTTTGCGAGCAGGGCCGTAGCCCTTGAATGATCGATCGCCCATCGCGTTTTTCTCATTTCGCAGTCGTTCCATGTTCGACAGGATGTCGTCCTGCTGGTCGAGTGACGCGATCGGCATTTCGCGCTGTTTCTCGTGCAGCTCTCTCTTCACCGCGATGCCGCGAAAGTATGCGAGCAGCGCCGCGAAGTTCTCGGCGTACTTCTCACCTTCGCCGATCGGATCGTTCAGCAGCTCGTTGAAGCGGTCCGCACTTTCCGGCATGAGGCGACTCGCCAGCACATCGGCGGGGTCGTCAGGCTCCCCGCTGAGTAGTGCGCGATAGATGTCAGCGAGCGCGTCATCATGCAATTGGTCCGGCCCAACCGTCTCCACCGCTACTTCGATGTTGGACCGGACATGGAGAAGTATACGAACCAGTAGTCGCTCCTTGGGGGGTGGCGCCGAAGTCGGCGCCCTCCGCTCCACCGTACGCCGCTCGACGATGGTCGAATTCTCCGGTGGCGGAGGCACCGGCGCCCTCCCGGACTGCGACGATGACGCACGCGATGGCGTTTGCGAGACCTCGCGGGCGAGCGCATCGCGGGGAACACCCGAGATCTCGCTCGCCCGCGATAGATAAATTTCTCGCGTCACGCTGTCCGCTGTCGCGCGAAGCGTCGGGAGCAGCTTGTCGATCGCCACGCGCTTCTTGTGCAGATCCGCGAAGTAGCCGCCACGCTCGAGCTCCATCAGCTTCCGCTCGAAGATGTCGACGGCACCCGAGAGCTGTTCCGCCAGCTTCTCGCCGCCGAACTTGTCGACGAAGGAGTCGGGATCCTCCCCCTCCGGAAGCGTCACCACCTGCACGGCGAGCTGCTGGCGCAGCAGCTGATCGCCCGACCGAAAGGTCGCCTTGAGCCCCGCCTTGTCATTGTCGTAGAGCAGATACGCCTGCTTCGCGTACTTCGGCAGCAGCGCGGCCTGATCCTCGGTGAGCGCGGTGCCGAGCGGCGCGACCACCCACTCGAAGCCAGCCGACACGAGCCGCACGACGTCGAAGTAACCCTCGACGATCATCACGCGCCCTTCGCGCCGAATCGCGTGCTTCGCCATGTGCAGCCCGTAGAGCAGGCGCCCCTTCGAGTAGACCGGCGACTCCGACGAGTTCAGATACTTCGGCTCGCCGGGGCCGAGCAGCCGCCCGCCGAAGCCCGTGCAGTTGCCGGCGACATCGAGGATCGGGAACATGAGCCGATTGCGGAAGCGCGGGCGAAGCTCGCCGCTATCCTCGCGCAGCACGAGCAGCCCGGCCTCGGTGAGCGTCTCCTCGGTGACGCCGAGTGCGACGAGATGCTCGCGCATCGCCTTGGTGTCGCGCGGCGCGAAGCCGAGCCCGAACCGATCCGCCACATCGCGCGACACTCGGCGGAACGCGAGATAGTTCCGCGCCTCCTCGCCCGCGCGCTCGTCCCAGAGCTGCGTGCGGAACCAGTCGGCGACCATCGCGTTGACGTCCCACAGCGGCTGCCGCGGATCCTGCGCATCCGCGCGTCGCTGCACCTCGTCGATCACGATCCCCGATCGATGCGCGACGTACCTGATCGCATCCGGGAAGCTCATGCCGAGTCGCTTCTGCAGATACTTGAAGACGTCCCCCGACTCGTTGCACACGAAGCAGTGATACAACCCCTTCGCGGGCACGACGGAGAAATTCGGACCCGTGCCCTGGTGAAAGGGACAGGGCCCGCGATAGCTGTTCCCCACGCGCTTGAGCTTCACGTGCTCGCTGATGATCTGCACGATGTCCGCGCCTTCGCGCACGCGCTCGACGGACTCGTCGGTGATCACGCGAGCTCCGCTATCGTCACGCCCGTGCCGCCTTCGTTCCATGCGCCTGGGCGATGCTCCTTCACACGCCGATCCGCTCGCAGCAGCTCGTCCACGCGCTCACGCAGCGCACCGGTGCCTTTCCCGTGAATGATCCGCATCACGTGCAGATCCGCTCCGATCGCCGCGTCGAGCGCGCGCTGCAGTGCGAGCTCCATCTCGTCCACGCGCATCCCGCGCAGATCGATCTCCGTCGACACATCGACATCCGGGAGCGCGGCGTACGACTCGGTGCGCGCGGCCGCGCGCTCCGCAGCGCGAGACACGGTGGACAAAGTGGAAAGAGGCACCGTCATCTTGAGCGCGCCCACGGCGACGATCGCCTGATCGTTACGCAGCTCGACGATCTGCCCCGTGCGACCGTCGAGCGTCTCCATCTCGACCGTGTCTCCCACCGCCATCACGCCGCCCGTCGCCGCGGCCGGCACTGTACGCGCCGGGCGATCCACACGTTCGATTCTGTCCAGTCGCTCGATCTCCTCCGCGTGCGTCGCCGCGAGCTCCTCCACGCGCCGCCGCGCATCGCGCGCCGTGGCGACGGCGCCCGTCTCACGCAGCTCGCGCACCGTGCGCTCGATCTCCGCGCGCCCCTCGAGCAGCATTCGCCTCGCATCCTCGCGCGCCCGGCGCTCGAGCGCGCGCTCGGACTCGCGCAGCGTGAGATCGCGTGCCTCGATGCGCTCGAGTCGCGCCGCTGCTCGCGAGGAATCGAACTCCACCGCCTCCTCACGTGCCGTGAGCGTCTTCTCGCGCTCCTGCAGATCACCGAGCAGCGCGGCCACATCTCTCTCGCCATGCGACAACCGCGACTCGGCGCGCTGCAACACATCCTCGGGGAGATGCAGCCTGCGCGCGATGCTCAGGCCGTACGAGCGCCCCGGGATTCCCTTGATGAGCCGGTACGTCGGCGCGAGCGCCACCGAATCGAATTGCAGCGATCCGTTCACGACGCCGGGATTTTCCGTCGCGAGCAGCTTGAGCGCGCCGAGGTGCGTCGTCGCGATCGTGAAGACGCTGCGCGCCGTGAGCGCATCGAGGATCGCGCCGCCCAGCGCCGCGCCCTCGGCCGGATCGGTGCCCGAGCCCAGCTCGTCGATGAGCACGAGGCTCTCGAATGTCGCGCCCGCGAGGATCTCGCCGAGGTTGCGCAGATGCGCGCTGAACGTCGAGAGACTCGCCTGGATCGACTGCTCGTCACCGATGTCCGCAAAGCAGTCATCGAAGATCGGGATGCGACTCTCGGCGCCCACCGGCGCGGGGATGCCAGACTGCGCGAGCGCGGAGATGAGCCCGAGCGCCTTGAGCAGCACGGTCTTGCCACCGGTGTTCGGCCCCGAGAGCAGCAGCGTGCGCTCACTCGCGGCCATCTCGAGATCGAAGGGAACGACGGCGCCGCCGCGCGCGAGGAGCAGCGGATGCCGCGCATCGCGGAGCGAGAAGCCCTCGCGCGCCGGAACGAAGTCCGCCGGTGCGCATCCGAGCTCCTCGGCGAAGCGCGCCCTGGCGTAGAGCACGTCGAGCTCAATGAGAGCCTCGAGCGAGCTCACCATCTGCTCGCGCAGTGGGCGGAGCGACTCCGTGAGCTCGGCGAGAATGCGCTCGACCTCTTCGCGCTCATCCGCCTCGAGGGCGCGGATGCGATTGCCGAACTCGATCGCAGCGGGCGGCTCGACGAACACCGTGCCGCGCGTCCCCGACTCGTCGTGCACGATCCCACCCACGGCCGCACGCCCCTCGCGGCGCACGGGAATCACGTAGCGCCCGTTGCGCATTGTCACCGACATGTCGGGCACGCGCTGATGCGGCTCGAGCTTCGCCATCGCGCGCTCGAGCAGCTGCACGAGCTCGCCCTGCGCGCCGCGCAGTTCGCGACGGAGCCGGCGCAGCGCACCCGACGCCTCGTCGCGCACCGAGCCATCGGGATCGATCGCGCGCTCGATGTCCTCCTCCATGCGCTTCGCGACGACGAGCGGCTGCACGAAGGGATGCAGCACCGCGCTCACCACCGCGCCCGCCGCGGTGCCGCCGAGCGTCTCCTTCGTGATGCGCGAGGAGCGCAGCAGCACCGCGCCGCGCGTGAGCTCGTCGCCGGTCCACGAGCTGCCGATCGCGCGCAGCCGCGCGAGGGAAACCGAGAGATCGGGAATCGGCTCGGGGTGCCAGCCGTTGTCGGAGGCAACCACCGCTCGCGTCGCGACGACGCGGCGCTGCTCCGTCTCCATCCACTCGATGTCGCGCCGCGGCTGCATCTCGCGGATGCGCGCCGCGCCCAGCGCCGACGTCGCGCGATCCGCGAGCACGTCGAGCACGCGCGAATACTCCAGAACTCCGAGCGCGTGTTTATTCATGACGGCGCAATCAACTGGGGCTGCTCAACTCCTCTTTCGCGATCCGGCTGATCGTCGATCCTTCCGACCGACCCTTGAACATCGGCGTCACCTTTCCCATCACGCCACCGATATTCGTTGCGCCCTCGGCGATCACCTTCCTGATCGCCGCGCGAATCTCGTCGTCGCTGACGTTCGCGGGAAGATACGCCTCGAGCGCCTTCACCTCCGCGCGCTCGCGATCGGCGAGATCGGCGCGCGCGGCCTTGTCGTACATCTCGATCGACTCGCGCCGCTTCTTGATTCCCTTGCGGAGCACATCGCCCACTTCGAGGTCCGTGAGCTCGCGCTTCGCCTCGATACGGCGGTTCTTGATGTCGGCCAGGATGGTGCCGAGCAGAAGAACGCCATTCTTGTCCTGCGCCTTGCGCGCGGCATTCAGGTCACCCTGAATCGTGCCCTGCAGCGCAGAAACGGCCGACGCTCCATCGGGAGTGCTTGTCATAGGCGAAAACTAACGCGAAACGCGCGTCTCGCGCGTGCGGGACGGACGCCGGTTACGGTCACCCTGGCGGCCACGTCATGCGGCGCCCACCGAGCAGGTGCATGTGCAGGTGATAGACCGTCTGCCCACCGTCGGCATTCGTGTTGACCACCACGCGGTAGCCAGACTGTCCGATTCCCTCGCTCTCGGCGAGATCCGTGGCAAGGCGCGACAGCTGCCCGACGATGAGCGGGTCCTTCACATCGGCGAGCGTCGGGATGTGCTCGCGCGGAACGATGACGATGTGCGTCGGCGTCTGCGGGTCGATGTCGCGGAAGGCGACGCACTCCGGCGTCTGCGCGACGAACGTTGCGGGGATCTCGCCGCGAATGATGCGGCAGAAGAGACAGTCGTCAGGCACGCGCGCGCTCGCCCGCCGCGGACAGCGCGGCGCGCACGATGCCGAGCGACGCGATCGCAGCCGTGTCGAAGCGGAGCGTGAGCGGCGCGAGCGCCACCGGCACGAAGCCGGCGCCGAGCAACTCCGAGCGCTCGCTCGCCTCGAGCCCACCCTCGGGACCGATCGCGAGCGTGATCGGCGCGGCAATCGGGATCGACGGCAGCGGATCGCCCGCCTTGTCGAGCAACCAGCGCGTGCCGGCGGGACACGCAGCCACCGCGCGATCGGGCGGCGCATCGGGATAGATCACCGGCAGCCACGCGCCGCCGGACTGCGTGAGCGCGCCGACCATGCGCGCGCGCAGCTTCGCCTGGAACGACATCCCCTCGCCGCGCGGCGACACGTCGCGCGAGCGGCGCCACATCACGGGACGCCAGCTGAACGCCGCGAGCTCCGTCGCCTTTTCGCCGACGAGAAGCATCCGTTCGCGATCCGCGATCGGGACCATGAGGTGAATCACGGGGAGCGGATCTATCCTGTCCAGGAGATCGACCTCGACCATCGCGTGCGCCTTCGCGAGCTTGACGACGTTGCCGTAGCCCACGCCGCCCGCGCCATCGACGAGCCGCAGCCGATCGCCGATCGAGATGCGGCGCACGCGCGCGTGATGCGCCTCGCCCTCACTCAGCGTCGTCACGCGTCCGGACACCATCGGCTCGGACGCGAAGAACGTCGCTATTGCCGTGCGATCACGCTGCTCCACCACTCACCCTCGCGAAGTTCGGATTCCAGCGTCCAGCCATCGGCAGCCAGCGACGCCAGCAAGTGCTCGCGCTCCGTTACGAGAATGCCGCTGATCACTGCCCTTCCGCCAGAGGGCAGCGCACGCGACATCGCCGGCGAAAGCTCGATGATGACCGACGAGATGATATTGGCCACGATGAGCGACACCGGCGCCACGAGTGGCAAGAGCGCGGCCGCATCGCCCTCGAGCACCGTCACCTGATGCGCCACACCATTGCGCTCGACGTTCTCGATCGCGTTCCCGATCGCGTCCGGATCCATCTCGATCGCCACGACGCGCCCCGCACCGAGCTTCGCGGCGGCGATCGCGAGCACGCCGCTCCCGCTGCCGAGGTCGGCGACGAGCGCGCCCGGCTCGACGAGATTCTGCATGAGCGCGAGCACGCCGCGCGTCGTCTCGTGCTCGCCGGTGCCGAAGGCCATGGCAGGCTCAATGAGAATCTGGATCTCGGCGTCGGCGATGTCGTCGCGCATCCACGGAGGGGCGACGGCAATGCGCCCGATGCGCTGCACACCGACGCGCGTGACCCAGCGCGTGCTCCAGTCGACCTCGCCGAGCTCCGTGCGCTGCACTTGCGCACCGGCGGCGGCGAGCGCCTCGCACAGCGACTCGAGCGCCGCGCCCTCGAGAAGATGCGTGAGCAGCGCCGGTTCGACTTCCTGCACCGCGCCAGCGCCACCATCCATGAGCATCTGCACCACGCGCTCGCGCATCGCGCCCGCCGGCGCCTCGATGTGCAGCGACACCCAGCGCGGCGACGTCATCGCCGGCAGCGCGACATCAGGCGCCAAGCGCGTCTTTCATGCGCGACCAGAATCCGCGCGCGCGCGTCGCCGGCGGCGCCGCCTCGGCCTCACGCAGCGCACGAACGATCGTCTCCTGCTCCGACGTCATCGTCTGCGGCGTCCAGAGCTGCACGCGCACCTGCAGATCGCCCGAGCCCGATGCATTCACGCGCGGCAAGCCGCGTCCGCGCAGCTGGAACACCTGCCCGCTCTGCGTTCCCTGCGGAACGCGCAGCGATAGCGTCGTGCTGATGTACGGCACCGAGACGTCGGCACCCATCACGAGCTGTCCGTACGTCACGAGGACTTCAGTGTAGAGATCCGCGCCATCGCGCTCGAAGCGCGGATCGTCCTCGACCTCGAAGGCGACGAGAATGTCGCCGCGCGGACCGCCGAGCGGTCCGACGCTCCCCTGTCCACGCAGCATGAGATACTGCCCCGTCGACACCCCGGCCGGAATCGGAACCGCGATCGTGTGCTCGGCGCGGCTGCGTCCCTCGCCCTTGCAGCGCTTGCACGGGATCTCGATGGTCTTCCCCTGTCCCGCGCACGTGGGGCACGGCGCGACACTCACGAACTGGCCGAAGAACGAGCGCTGCGCGCGACGCACTTCGCCGCTCCCCGCACACGTGCTGCATCGCTGCGGCTTGGTTCCCGGCTCCGCGCCCGTTCCCTCGCAGCGCTCGCACGGATCGAGCAGCTTCACGACGATCTTCTTCTCTACGCCGATCATCACCTCAGGGAGCGTGAGCGGCATCGTGATCTTTACGTCCGCGCCAGCGCGCTGATTGCCGCGCGCGCCACCGCCGAACATCTCCTCGAAGCCGCCGAAGCCTCCGAAGTCGCGCATGAAGATGCCGAGCGCCTCGGAGAGATCGACGTGATGCATGCCTGCGTTGCCGCGACCGCGCAGCCCTTCCTCGCCGTACCGATCGTACACCGCGCGCTTGTTCCCATCGCGCAGCACGTCGTACGCCTCGGTGATAAGCTTGAAGCGCTCCTCAGCGTCCTTCGAGCCGCCGTTGCGATCGGGATGGTACTGCATCGCAAGTTTGCGATACGCCTTCTTGATGTCTTCGTCGGACGCGTCGCGCGCGATCTCGAGAATCTTGTAAAAATCCGCCATTGTGCCAGTGTCGACGTACGAAGGGGTCAGTCGAGCAGATCGGAGATCAGATTCGACGTGTGCGTGACGAGGGTGACGATCTTCTCATACGGCATGCGCGTCGGACCGATCACGCCGATGACTCCCGAGAGCGATCCGGAGTGATACTCTGCCGTAACGACGGTAAAGTCCGAAAAGCTCGGGTCGACGTGCTCGTTGCCGATCGTGATCGAGATGCCCGCGGAGCTCTTGTGCGAGCGAAGGAGCTGTCCGAGTGCCTCGGGTCTGTCGGTGAGCGCAAGCAGCTTGCGCAGATTGCCGCCGCTCGAGAACTCCGGCTGCTCGGCGAGCAGCGACGCCTGGCCGAGCAACACCGGCGATGAGCTCAGCGGGCGAAGCGCGTCGAAGATCTGATCGCCTTCCTGCAGAAAGATGTTGAGCAGCTCGCTCACATCCTGCGCGGCGCCGCTGTCGCGCAGGCGCGTCGCGAGATCGAAGCGAATCTCGCCCAGCGTGAGCCCCGAGAGCCGCTCATTGAGCACGCGCGACACCTCGGCCAGCACCTTCTCGGCGATCTCTCCCGGCACTTCGACGAAGACGCTCTGCGCCGCTCCGCCGTCCAGTCGCAACACCAACAGCAGACGCTCGGCGCTCATGCGAATGAGCTCGAGGTTGTGGAGCGTCGCTTCCTCGAGGCGGGGCCCGAGGGCAACGCCGAGCT
>PLMM01000253.1 GCA_003142495.1 Gemmatimonadota bacterium
ATCCCCGACAGCGTGCACGCGCGCGTCGAGGCGATACGCGCGGCGATCATCGCGGGGCGCATAGTCGTGCCGGCGACGCGATGACAGTCGCCGTGCGCATGACGGGCATCGCGAAGCGCTTCGGCGACTGCGTTGCCGTGCGCGACGGCTCACTCGAGGTTGCCGCCGGCGAGATCCACGCGCTGGTCGGCGAGAACGGCGCAGGGAAGTCGACGATGATGCGCATCCTCGCGGGGATCTATCCGCCCGACGCGGGCACCGTCGAAGTCGCCGGCGGCGACGTCACCGGATGGAGCGCGGCGCAGGCGATCAGCGCGAGCGTCGGGATGGTGCATCAGCACTTCATGCTCGTACCAACCCTCACGATCGCCGAGAACGTGATCCTCGGCCGCGAGCCGACGCGCGGGCTCGCGATCGACATGGCGCGAGCCGAGCGCGAGGTCGCGGCCGCCGCAGAGCGCAGCGGCTTTCGGATGAACGTGCGCCAGCTCGTGCGCGAGCTGAGCGTTGGCGAGCAGCAGCGCGTCGAGATTCTGAAGACGCTCGTGCGCGGCGCGCGCATTCTCATCCTCGACGAGCCGACGGCGGTGCTCTCGCCGCCGGAAGTTGAGGAGCTGTGGCGCGTGCTGCGCGCGCTCCGCGACGATGGCGGCACGATCATCCTCATCACGCACAAGCTCGATGAGGTGACGGAGATCTCGGATACGATCACCGTGATCCGTGCTGGGCGCACCGTGGCGCGCTTCCCGACCGCGGGAACGAGCCCCGCCTCGATCGCGCGCGCGATGGTTGGACGCGACGTCGTGCTCGCCGGCGACGCGCCCCTCGCGTCGCGCAAGGCGACGGTCCCTGCCTTCGCGCCCGTGCTCGACGTGCGCCATCTCGTCGTCGCCGGCGAGCGCCTCTCGCGCGCGGTCGACGACGTCTCCTTCACCATCCAGGCGCACGAGATCCTCGGTATCGCCGGCGTGGAAGGGAATGGCCAGAGCGCGCTCATCGAGGCGATCGTAGGCCTTCGCAGAGCGCCGAGCGGCGAGATCCACATCGCCGGCACGAATGTCACTGAGCTGTCCGTGAGCGAGCGCGATGCCCGCGGTCTCGCGCACATCCCCGAAGACCGCCACCTCCGCGGCCTCGTCCTCGACTACTCGATCGCCGACAACCTCATCCTCGGAAAACAGCGCGCCTACCAGAATCGCGGCGGAGCGCTCGATCGCGGACGCATTCTCGACGACGCGCGCGCAGCCATCGCCGTCGCCGACATCCGCCCCTCCGATCCGATGCTTCCCGCGCGCGCGCTGTCGGGCGGCAACCAACAGAAGATCGTGATCGCGCGCGCGCTCGCCCGGCAGAACTTCGTGCTGGTCGCCGCGCAGCCGACGCGCGGCGTCGACGTGGGCGCGATCGAGCTCATTCACGCGCGCCTCCGCGCAGCGCGCGATGCGGGCACGGGTATCCTGCTCGTGTCCGCGGAACTCTCCGAGATTCTCGCGCTGAGCGATCGCGTGGCCGTGATGTACGGCGGGAGGATCGTCGCGATAGTCCCGCGCAGCGAGGCGAGCGAAGAGATGCTTGGGCCCCTGATGACGGGGGCGCGCACATGAGCGATCCGAACGCGGAGCTGATGCGCGAAGAGAACCCGAGCACCGTGAGCGAGTCGATGGTCATCATCCGCTCGCGCGCGCTTCGGGATCGCGTCGTCGAAGCCGTGCTCCCGCCGCTCGTCGCGCTGCTCGTCTCGATCGTCGTCGGCGATCTGCTCATCCTCGCGGTCGGGCAATCGCCCGGCGCCGTGTACCGGCTGATGCTCGAAGGCACGTGGGGGAACGCGTACGGCTTCGCTCAGGTGCTCTACAAATCGACGACGCTCATCTGCACCGGGCTCGCCGTCGCCGTCGGCTTGCGCGCGGGGCTCTTCAACATCGGCGCCGAGGGACAGCTCGCGGCGGGCGGGCTCGCCGCGGCGCTGGTGGGCTTGGCGCTTCCCGCTGGCACATCGGCGCTCATCGCCGTGCCGCTCTGCACCGTTGGCGCGCTCGTCGCGGGCGGCGCCGTGGGCTTCGTCCCCGGCGCGCTCCGCGCAAAGTGGGGCGCGCACGAGGTGATCACGACGATCATGCTCAACTTCATCGTGCTCGCGCTTTTGAGCTGGCTCATCTCCACCCGCCTCCGCGTGCCGGAGACGCTGCACACGCAGGTGATCCGCGCGGGCGCGCTTCCGCGTCTCTCCGCCGCATGGAGCGGCTTCCACGGATCTGCTGCGAATGGTTCGATAGCCATCGTACTATGCGCAGCAGTCATTCTCGGCTGGTATCTCTTCCGCACGCGCGGCGGCTTCGAGCTGCGCGCGGTCGGACTGCAGCCCGAGGCGGCCGAGAATGCAGGCATTAGCGTCGGACGCACGTGGATTCGCGCGCTCACCATCAGCGGCGCGCTCGCCGGGCTGGGCGGCATCAACTTCGTGCTCGGCTACGAGCACTACTACGAAGAAGGCTTCGCGACAGGCGCCGGCTTCCTCGGGATCGCCGTTGCGCTGGTTGGTCGAAGCAATCCGCTCGGCGTCGTGCTCGCCGCGCTGTTCTTCGCCACGCTCTCGCAGGGCGGGCTGGCGATCAACGCGCTCGTGCCGAAGCAGATGGTCGACGCGCTGCAGGGCGTCGTGATTCTCGCGATGGCCGCGTCGGTGCCCGAGGTGCGTCGGCTGCTCGCGCGCTCGCGAGGGAAGCGATGAACACTGCCCTCGCCTTCCTCGCGCAGACGCTGCGAATAGCGGTGCCGTACCTTTTCGCAGCAGCAGGGGGCGTGCTTGCCGAGCGTGCGGGAATCATCAGCCTGACGCTCGAGGGCTTCATGCTCGGCGGCGCATTCAGCGCGATGCTCGGCAGCTACTACTCGGGCGATCCGTGGATCGGCGTGCTGTGCGGGATCGTGGGCGGGCTCGCGTTCGGCATGGTGCACGCGGTGTCGACGATTCGCTTCAAGGCGGATCAGGTGGTGTCCGGGATCGCGATCAATCTGCTCGCGATCGGCCTCACGAGATATTTCCTCAAGCTCGTCTTCGGCAGCTCGTCGAACTCGCCGAGGGTGGCGGGGTTTTCGGCGGGAACCAGCTCGACGGCGCTCGTGACGGGGCTGCTGCACAATCCACTGATCCCGATCGGGCTGCTGATCGTGCCGGCTGTCGCGTGGCTGCTGTATCGAACGCCGTTCGGGCTCCGCGTGCGCGCGGTGGGCGAGCATCCCGAGGCGGCGAACACGCTCGGCGTATCGGTGAAGCGCGTGCGGTATGCCGCGGTCGCGCTCTCGGGCGCGCTCGCGGCGCTCGGCGGTGCGTATCTCTCGCTCGATCAACATCAGTTCACGGATGGCATGAGCGCGGGGCGCGGCTTCATCGCGCTCGCGGCGATCATCTTCGGACGCTGGGATCCCGTGCGTGCCGGGATCGCGTGCCTCTTTTTCGCGGCGGCCGAGACGCTGCAGATTCAGCTGCAGGGGATGCAGGCGATCCCGTCGCAGTTCGTGCAAATGATTCCTTACGTGCTCACGATCATCGCACTGGTGGGCGTCGTCGGACGCGCGGTGCCGCCGGCGGCGCTGGGCAGAGAGTAGCTTACGCCCGTGAGCAATTTCCTGACGAAGCGCCTTGGCGCCCTCCGCACCGGCGATGCCGGCAAGCTCAGTGTGCTGATGTTCACCGCGTTCATCGACATGGTGGGCGCGCTCATGATCATCCCGCTGCTCCCCTTCTACGCGAAGCGCTTCGGCGCGAGCGATTTCGCGGTGATGGCGCTGGTCGCATCCTTCTCGGCGATGCAGCTGGTCAGCGCTCCGCTGTGGGGACGCGTCTCGGATCGGTATGGACGGAAACCCGCGCTGTTGTTTGGGCTTGGCGCATCAATGATGGCGTACGTCGTGTTTGCGTACGCGGATTCGTACTGGCTGCTGCTCGCGTCGCGGATCATCCAGGGCGCGGGCGGCGGCACGACGGGCGTGATCCAGGCCTACGTCGCGGACAGCGTCGCACCGAAGGATCGTGCGCGCGGGCTCGGGTGGCTCTCGGCGGCGACCAATGCGGGCGTGGTGATCGGGCCCGCGATCGCATCGTTCTCGCACAACCTCGGGCCGCACTGGCCGGGAATGATCGCCGCGCTGCTCTGCGCGCTCAATATCCTCTTCGCGTCGCGCTATCTCCCCGAGTCGCACGACGCGAAGGCGCGTCTGCGCACGCGCGGCGGGCGCACGCCGTGGGATGCGGTCGCGCGCGTCGCCGGCGTCGACATTGGGCAGCCGTACGCGCGGCTGATCTGGATGTACTCAGTGGGACTCGGCGCGTTCTACGGTGTGAACGCGCTCATCATCCTCTTTCTGAGCCGGCACTTCGACGTCACCGAGAACTCGATCGGCTTCTTCTTCATGTACATGGGCGGGCTGAGCATCGTCTTCCGCCTCTTTCTGCTCGGCCGAGCGGTGGACAGGTATGGCGAGGTGCGCACGGCGCGCCTCGGCGCGCTCGCGCTCGCGTGCGGACTCGCGCTGATTCCGTTCACGCCGGTGGTGAAGCTCACCGCACTCCCCGCGGTGAGCTGGCTGCCGTTTGCGATCGTGATTGCGCTCGTGCCGCTCGGCGCCGCGCTGAATTTCTCGAGCGTGACGGCGCTGCTGTCGCGCGTGGTGGGGGAGCACGAGCGTGGATTATACATGGGCGTGCAGCAGACGTACGGCGGGATCGCGCGCGTGATCTACCCGCTCGTGGCGGGGATCGCGTCCGATCATCTCGGCGAGTCGTCGCCGTTCTGGATCTCGGGCGGGCTGGTGCTGACGACGATCGCGATGGGGTCGCGGCTGGGGCGTTACTCGAGCCGGACGTCGGAGTTCGAGGCGGCGGCGGTGAGCAACGAGGCGACCGCGGAGGCGAAGGCGGCGGAGTAAAGGAGTGTTGTCTGAAGCTCGGAGGCCGCCGCTACCTCTCGCTCGTATCAGCCATCGATGTCGGCGAGCTCCTGATGCACGCGCTCCTGGAGCGTTTCACGAACGACGGTGTTGAGACTTTTGTTCGAGCGCGCCGCCAGCTTGATCAGCTCGCGATGCATCTCGGGTGTGAGGCGTACGACGAACCGTCCCGACGCGGGCTTCTCCGGCTCGCGGTTGTGCTTCGCGCTGACCTCGAGATAGTAGTCGACGGATGATTCGAACTCCCTGCGCAGATCTTCGACGTTCGATCCCTCGAAGGTGATCACATCACGCGTGTTCGCTACGGATCCGTGGAACACACTGTTCTCGGCGTCGAGCTCGAGCACGGCGATGTATCCCTTGTACTCCATGCTAGCCATGGCGTCTTCCCGACCGGCGATGCCGATCGTTCCGTGTTACGCTATTTCCCGGGCCCAATTCCCTCTTCCCTCAACTGCCGCATCATGTCGCGCACCGTTGCTCGTCCGATCGTTGATCCCAGATGTGGCCGGTGGTAGATACCGGTCCGAGTCGCTGTCAGGATTGCGACGCGCGATCCTTCGCGCAATCTGGCGATCGTCGCTCCAAGTGCCTTGAAAAGACTCACCGCGTCGTCCCACCGAATGTTGTTCGGCGTGGGATGAGTGAAAATCGCCTCGAGGGTGTCTCGGTGTCGATTATTCATGGAGTTTAGTACTATGCAATAGTATCAATGAACGAGAGTCCTGTCAACGATTGCTCTCGCT
>PLMM01000151.1 GCA_003142495.1 Gemmatimonadota bacterium
CCGCATCAGCGACCCAGCAAGACGAGCGGGTGCGTGCGCACGAGCTGCCGCGCCGCGAGCGCGCCGGCGACTACCCCGAGCACGAGCGAGAGCGTGACCGCGAAGAGCACGATGTCGCCGGTGACGAGCGCGAAGCGCAGCGGCGTTTGGTAGCGCGCCTGATAGTGCCAGTTCACCGCGGCCGACGTCACCCATCCGATCACGACGCCAACGCCGCTGCCGATGACCGAGATGAGGGCCGCCTCGAGCACCACTGTAAGCATCACCGAGCGCCGCGAGATGCCGAGCAGCCGCAGCGCGGCCACGTCGCGCCGTCGCTCGTCGACCTTGAGCAGCAAAATGCACAGGAGAAAGACCGCGCTCGCGACGATCGTGATCACGCCGATCGCGCGATGAAAGCGGCTGACGACGGCGAAGGTCTCCGACGTCTCGACGGCGATGTCGCGCGAGCGGTAGGCGCGGAAGCCGAAGGCGGCATCATTGATGGTTCGTACGGCCGAGTCGGCGGCGGGATCGCCGTGAGTCGCGATGGCGAAGCGGTCGACGCGGTCGCCGTAGCCGATGAGGTGCTGCAGCTGATCGAGATGGAGGTGCACGCGATAGTCGCTGCGCGCGATCTCGCTCGGATCTGCGCGGCGGCCGATGATGGCCGCGATGACCACCGAGTCACCGCCCGAGCCCGGTGACGCGGAGACGACGGCCGTGTCACCCACGCGGACGTGCGCGTCGGCGGCAAGGCGCTGGTCGATCGTGATCGTGCGAAGCTGGAGCGCGAGCAGCAGTGCAACCATGAAGGGAAGCTAACGGCCTGATAAAGAAGTCGTCGTCACGAATGGCGCGCGGGGCGTCACTACTCCATCTTCACGGTCCATGCCGACAGCCATTCTGATCGACACCGACCCGGGAATCGACGACGCCGTGGCGCTCGCGCTCGCGGCGAAGCTCCCCGTGCTGCGCATCGTCGCGATCACGACGGAACACGGGAATACCGACATCGATCGCGCGACGCGGAACGCTCGGCTCATCGCGTCGACTGCCGGGATCACTGCGCCGATCATTCCCGGCGCTGCGAATCCGCTCGTGCGCGAGCCGCACCCCGCGCGCGAGACGCATGGCGCCGAGGGATTGGGCTTCGTAATTCCCGGGCAGGCGGCGGAGAACGAGATCGATGGCGCGGCGGAGGCGATCATCGCGCAGGTGCGCGGGAATCACAAGCTCACGGTGTGCTGCATGGGCCCGCTCACGAATCTCGCGACGGCGATCGCCTTCGCGCCCGACATCGCGGACGCGCTCGGCCCCGTCTTCGTGATGGGCGGCGCGCTTGGCGTGCCGGGCACGCAGACGCCGCTGAGCGAGTTCAACTGGTGGTCGGATCCGGAAGCGGCGGACTTCGTGCTCCACGCGAATCTCGATCTGCGGCTCGTACCGCTCGACGTCACCCGCCGAATAGCGATCCCGGGGAGCGCGATTCGCGCGCTCATCGAAGCGGGGAAAGCCGATCAGGAGGCGCGCTTCTGGGCGGATGCGCTGCGCTTTTACGCGGAGTTCCATCGGGAGTACGAGCACTTCGATGGATGCGTCGTGAACGATGCGCTAGCGATCGCGCTTGCGGCGGATCCATCGCTCGCGCAGTGGGAGGAGATGCGGATAGATGTGTCGCTCTCGGACGACGAGCGGCGCGGCGCGGTGCGCAGATCGGCGGCGGGCGGATACGCGACGGTCGCGACGCGCGTGCACGCGCACCAGGTGCTCGCGTTGATCGAGAAGTGTGTGTTCTCGCGCTGGCTTCCGACCGGATCGCTCGCGCAGGGTGCGGCGGACGCCGACCGCTGGCTCGCCGCCGCCGCTTCGCGCACGATCGCCGAATGAGTCGCGCCGCACCCGTGGCCATTATCGGCGCGGGGGAGATCGGAAGCGGGTGGGCCGCGCTCTTCGCATCGTACGGGGCCGAGGTGCGGATCGTGGATCCGGATCCGCGCGCGCTCGATCGTTCGCGCGCTGCGCTCGCGTGCGCGCGCACACTGCGCAAGGGCGCGGAGAGTGGGCGCATCCTCCGCTCGGCGAACGCCGCCGACGCGGTGCGCGGCGCGGTGTGGGTGCAGGAGTCGGTGCCCGAGGGACTCGTGCTCAAGCGCACCGTGCTCGCATCGCTCGAGGGCGTGCTCCCGCCCGACGCGATCGTCGCCAGCTCGACATCCACGCTGGGCGCATCCGTGCTCGGCGAGGGACGCAGCTTCGCGAATCGGCTGTTGGTCGCGCATCCGCTCTATCCGGTGTACGCGGTGCCGGTGGTGGAGCTGTGCGCAGGCCGCGAGACGACGCAAGCGACGATCGTGCGCGCGGCGGAGACGCTGCGCCTCGCGGGGCGCGAGCCGATCATCGTGCAGCGCGAGCTGCCGGGGCTCGTCGCGAACAGATTGACGGCGGCGCTGCTGCGTGAGGCGCTCGATCTCGTGGCGCAGGGCGCGATCGGCGTGCGCGACCTCGACCATCTCGTATCGCGCGGGATCGCGACTGGATGGGCGACGCGCGGGCCGCTGGCGACGGAGCTCGCGGGGAGCGGCGCGTCGACGCTCGACGAATTCCTCAAGGACTCCGAGGGGCCGATGGCGGCGCTGCTCGCGTCGCTGGCGGACTGGCGCACGATGCCGCCGTGGGGACGCGAGGCGCTGCGCCGCGCGACGCAGGGCGCGAGTGCGATGCCGGGGGAGTGCGAGTGGGCGGCGACGATCGCGCGAGTGATGAAGGCGGCGGAGGCGGGGGGTTAGCTCTTCTTCCCCACCACGATGAGCGTGATCGAGCTCGCTGGAAAGCTCACGGTGATCCCGCCCGGACGCACCCACACATCCGCACCGTGCACGACCGCGGCCGCGTTCGCGCCGCTGAAGGTGTAGACGCTCGCCTTAGCTCACCGCCCGGTACTCCGCCGTCTTCCCCATCTTCGACCCGCGCACCAGCAAAATCGGGATCGTACACCGATGCCTCAGCGACTCGGCGACACTCCCATAAAACAGATCCGAGAAGAATCGGTGCCCGTGCGTCGACATCGCGATGAGGTCGCACCCCTCGCGCGCTGCCGCCGCCGCGATCTCGCGCACGGGATCGCCGCTCGCGAGAATCGCGTCGGCCTCGAAGCCGTCGCGCTCGAGACCCGCGGCGATCCCCTCGAGATACGCGCGGTCCGCCTGAATCTCCTCGCTCTCGCGCAGATCGAGCTGATGGATGTTGCGCGCAGCCCAGCCGTCGGCCACATGGATGAGAATCACCGCGGCCTTGCAGTACGTCGCGAGCGCGCGGACGTGCTCGAGGATCGCCTCGTCGTACGCCGAGTGTTCGAGGGGAACGAGAATGCGCTTGTACACGATCAGTGCCCCCCAGTCAGAAGCTGCGCGATCAACCACACGTTCAACGCGGCGATGAAGAATGCCACGAAGTAGGACAGCGCACGGAGCGCCGTAGAGTTCACGAACTCGCCCATCTTCAGGCGATCCGACGTGAAGCGAACGAGCGGGAACACGGCGAACGACAGCTGCAGGCTGAGCACGACCTGACTCATGATCAGCAGCTTCGCCGTTCCGTGCTCACCATATAGAATGGCGACCACCACCGCAGGCACAATGGCCAGCCCTCGCGTGATCAGTCGTCGCACCCACGGGCGAAGCCTGATCTGGAGGAAACCCTCCATGACGATCTG
>PLMM01000297.1 GCA_003142495.1 Gemmatimonadota bacterium
CGCCTGATCGGGGAATTTCACGTCATCGCGGCCCACCATGTTCAGGTAGGCCTCGTGCAGCAGCGTCGTGGCACCGAGCGTGATCGAGCCGCCGGCGCGGCGCAGGCTACTCTGCGCGAGCCGGTGCAGCTCGGCATAGAGCATTTCGAACAACGCGTCAGCCGCGGCGGGATCGGCGCGGTCCGCTTTTTGGATGAGTGCCTGGACTTCGGCCTCCACGTCTATCCTGCTCCGCGAGTGAGAGGTCGAAAGACGACGCTCGAACTTCGGGCGCAACTTTCGATGACGTCGAAGCTACGCCTTGCGATGGTGAAGGCCAGAGCTGCGCCCGAGCGGCGCTTGCTCTCACGCCTTGCTGCTATTTCCCCTTCTTCGGCCCCTTTTCCTTGCGCGCCTTCGGGTTCGGCACGACGCCGAGGGCGGATGCCAGATCGATCTGGTGATCCTGCTCCTGCTTGATGAGCTCCTGGAGCACTTCAGCGAGCGCGTACTCGCCGAGCGCTTCCGCCTGCTTGATGCGCTGGCGATAGTGCTCGATGGTGTCGTCCTCGGCGTGCAAATCCGCCCACAGCATGTCCTCGTTCTCTTCCGAGACCTCGACGGTCGCGGGAACGTGCACGGGATAGGCGCCGAAGTAGTCGATCTGGCGCGCGATGGCGAGCGCGTGATCGAGCTCTTCGTGGGCGTGCTTCTCGAGCTCGCCCGCAATGTTCTGGAAGCGCGCGGTGTCGAGCTTCTGGCTGAAGATGATGTACTGGATGATCGCCTTGTACTCGCGGGCGAGATCCTGCTGCAGCCCCGCCACGAGCTGCTCGCGCGTCACGGGCGCGGACGAAGGGTCTTGCTTGGCCATGATCGGTCTCTAACGTTTGAATGTGAAATGGGGCATCCTGCCCTCCTGAATGAACGCAGGAATCTGGCCCGCGCGCGAGGGGGATGAGCTACCCAAAGGATGAGATGACGCCGCCTCCGGCCGCGTCCGGCGATGCGCAATCGTTCGAGATTGCCCGGCTCTGGGTGGCGAACGAAGCGCAGCACGTCGTTTTTCGCACCGACGTCTGGCCGGATCCGGCGGCGTGGGGGATCGTGCTCGCGGATCTCGCTCGTCATGTGGCGCTCGCATACCAGCAGAAGGACGGACACGACTACGAGGATGTACTCGAGCGCGTGCTTGCGGGCTTTCACGCCGAAATCGACGGAGCTCCGGAATGAGTGATCGCCTTGGAGGGATGCCGGTGGAGAAGGTGGTGCTCGCGCGAAAGTTCGCCGCGATCGACGATCACTGGAGTCCGCGAATCATCGGCGAGCTCAATGGGCAGCACGTGAAGATCGCGAAGATCCAGGGCGCCTTCGACTGGCATCATCACGAGCACGAGGACGAGCTCTTTCTCGTCCATCGCGGCACCTTCCGCATGGAGTTTCGCGATCGAGCGATCGATCTCACGCCGGGCGACATGCTCATCGTACCGCGCGGCGTCGAGCATAGGCCCGTGGCGGAAGAGGAAGCCGAGATTCTGATGTTCGAGCCCGCGGGCACGCTCAACACGGGGAACGCGGTGAGCGAGCGAACGATTCACGATCCAACGCGGCTCTAGCTCGTCACACGCCAGCCCCGAACCCAACGACGATCGTGAGCACAATGACATCCTCTTCAACAACGCCATCCGCTGAGCTGCATCCGAGAATCCGGGAGCTCATCGATTATCTCGACGTACATCGTCGAGTCTTTCACGACGCCATCGCATCGGTGCCGGCGAAGCTGCGCGAGGTGAAGCCGGGCGAGGGGAGGTGGTCGGTGGCCGAGGTGATGGAGCACGTGTCGCTGATCGAGGGGCGGGTAGCGGGGCTGCTCGCGATGCGCGTCGCCGAGGCGCGCGCGATCGGCGTGGGTGCGGACCCGGAGACGAGCTCCGTTGTCGCGAGCTACGCGGATCCCGCTGCGGTCGTGGATCGAACGACCAAGATCGTCGCTCCCAAGTTCGTGGTTCCGACCGGCGTGCTCGATTCGGCGGCGGGCTCGCAGGCGCTCGAGCGGTCGCGTGCGGCGCTGGTCTCGGCATTGCACAACGCAAATGGCGTGTCGCTCGAAAATCTGATGCAGACGCACCCCGTACTCGGGCCGCTGAATCTGTACCACTGGATTGTGGCCACAGCCTTGCACGATGATCGGCACGCCGCGCAGATCCGCGAGATCGGCGATTCGCTCGCGGCCAGCTAGCGTTCGCGCACGCATCACATCCATCAGGAGATTCGCATGCGACCACTCGGGATCATTGGCGTCCTTCTCATCATCTGCGGCATCGTGGTGCTCGCGATGAAGGGAATCAGCTACACGAAGGATCGCGACGCCGTCAAGATCGGTGGCATCGAGATCGCGAAGGAAGATCGCGGCTTCGTTCCACCGGTCGTGGGGATCATCGCCGTCGTCGCGGGGGTGGCGCTCGTCGCGGCGGGGCGGAAGAAGGTGTAGCGAAGGGTGGCGCGGCGATGGCGCAGTGCGGTGTTGCTCGCGGCCGCACTGTGCGGATGCAAGGCCGAGCCGGCGCTCGTGGCGGGGAGCGTTGATTCCTACGAGTTCACCGCGCGCGTGCGCCGCGCGATCCCCGTCGGCGCGAACGATGCGAGCGCCGGGCGGGCGCTGGCGGTGCAGGGCTTCGACTGCGCGCGCACCGATACCCTGCAGTCCGACGAAGGCGACACGCTCCAATCGCACTCGGCGCCCGACGAGGTGGGCACGGAGTATCTCACGTGCGACTACGTGCGCAGTCGCCGGTGGGGGGAGAACACCAGGCGCCGATACCTGGTGGTACTATACATACGCGAGCACCGCGTCGACCGCGTGTTCGCCGTCACGCACCTGCTCGAGGTGCACTGATGTCCCGGCACCCAAGGAACATGTGAGCAGCGGTGAACGAAAAATCCATCACAAGATCGTCTTCGGCGGAATCGTGATCTTGATCGTCATGCTCGTCTGGATTTTCGCGTTCCCCAAGCCAGCGCCGTAACCCGTGAATAGCGCCACTGCGGAAGAAGTCCCGAAGCACGCGCGAAGCGGACTCGGCCTGACGCCGCCCCGACTGCTTCTGGCCGCGCTCTTCTCCTTCGCCGGCACTATGCACTTCGTGGCTCCAACGCCATACATCGCCATCGTCCCGCCCTGGCTGCCGAATGCGCCGCTGCTGGTGATCGTCAGCGGTGTCTGCGAGATCCTCGGCGGCCTCGGCGTTCTGCTCCCGCAAACGCGCCGCCTCGCGGGGTGGGGGCTGATCGCGCTGCTCTTCGCCGTCTTCCCGGCGAACATTCACATGCTGCAGCTCGCGTACGCGAACGATGGAACCACGCTCTGGAAGGCGGCACTGTGGTTTCGCCTCCCACTGCAGCTGCTGATGCTGTGGTGGGTGTGGCGAGCGGCCGCGCGCCCCAAGCGGTGAGCGGCGCGCGCTACCTCGTGCCGGGCGCGAGGCACCGCGCCGAGCAGACGATCGATCGGAGTCGCTTCATCTGCACGGTCGAGCGCGTGTCATCCGCGGCAGATGCGCAGGATTTCCTCCGTGAGATGAACGCCGAGTTCGCGGACGCGACGCACAACTGCTGGGCGTATCTCATAGGAGCCCCCGGCAGCACCGATCGCATCGGGATGAGCGACGCCGGTGAGCCGCACGGCACCGCGGGGCGACCGATGCTCACGGTGCTACAGCACAGCGGCGTAGGCGACGTCGCTGCGATCGTCACCCGCTATTACGGCGGCACCAACCTCGGCACCGGCGGCCTGGTCAAGGCGTACGGCGGCGCGGTGCAGCTCGCGCTCGCGACCATGCCTCGCGTGGAGCGCATCGACTACACCGAGCTCACGGTGGCCGTGGGCTACGAAAGCATCTCGGCGGTGCAGCAGCTGCTCCCGCGCTTCGAGTCGTCATCGCTGGGCGAGGAGTATGGCGAGCGGGCGACCTTTCGCCTCCGCGTGCCCGTGGCGAACGTCGTGGCGATGCGCGCCGCGCTGCTCGACGCGACGAGCGGCCGGGCCGAGGTGGCGCTCGGTGAGCCAAACGCGCTCCAGGAACCGGGATAGCCCGTCGCGCGCTTATCTTGGGTAACCGCTGTATCTCACACCGCAGGTCATCATGAAGAAGAGAAAAACCACGATTCCCGCGGGCGCACCAAAGCCGAGTGCCATTCGCGGCCCGAAAGTGCCGATCTGGGCGCCGCGTCAGTCGAAGGCTCCGCAAACGCGCATTAAGCCACGCGACACGTCGGGGAAGTCGGGACAGCGCGGCAAGTAAGGCTCTGCCCAGTGGCACTGACCGCAACGATCTACAACTTCGACATCGAGCTCGCGAACGTCGACCGCAACGTCTACGAGACGCTCGCGCTCCGCGTCGCGCAGCAGCCATCCGAAACGGAGGAGTATCTCCTCACGCGCGTGATTGCGTACTGTCTCGAGTACGCGGAGGGAATCACGTTCTCGAGAGGGATCGCGGAGCCGGACGAGCCACCGCTCTCCATTCGCGATCTCACCGGCGCGCTCAAGCTATGGGTGGAGCTCGGCGCGCCCGATGCGGCGCGGATGCACAAGGCGAGCAAGGCCGCGCCACGCGTGGCGATCTACACGCACAAGGATCCGCAGCAGCTCCTCCGCCAATACGCCGGCGAACGCATTCATCGCGCGGAAGAGGTCGAGCTCTACGCAGTCAACCGCGAGCTGCTCGCCGAGCTCATTGCGCGACTCGAACGCCGCATGTCCTTTCAACTGTCGGTCATGGAGGGGCATCTCTACTTCACGATCGATGGCGACGCCGTGGATGGTGCCGTGGTGCGGCATTCACTCGTCCCTGCGGGCTAGCATTTTTCTTTTTCGCAAGGGAGCGTTACGTGATCGACATCTCAGTTGATGGTGACAAGGCGGTGTTCGAGGTGGAGGGCTTCGACAAGATGTGGAGCTTTCGAAGCCGGCTCGAGATTCCGCTCGCGCACATCAAGAGCGTGCGCGCGGATCCCACGGCGGCGCGCGGATGGTATCACGGCCTCCGCCTGCTCGGCACCAACATGCCCGGCGTTCTCACCGCCGGCACCTTTCACAGGGACGGCAACAACGTGTTCTGGGACGTGCACAATCCCGAGCGCACGATCGTTCTCGAGCTGGATCACGAGTTCTACGACCAGCTCATCATCGAGGTACCCGACCCGGCCAATGCCGTGGCGCTACTTCAATTCAAAATTGGCTCGGCTCGCACATAATTCCTGGGCCCTGCCTGATCACCCGGTGCCAAGCGTACCGGAGAAGGCTATCTTTCAAGTGACTCATGACCACACGCTACAACCGGTGACCACACCCCGCCGCCCTCGACGTCCGCGCCGCCGCACGAGCGCCGCCCCGCGCCTCACGTCGGTTCCAACCAGCCGGAACGCCTACCAGGCCACGCGCGAATGGCTTCTTTCGCGGCACGGCTCGGTGTGCGCGTACTGCGAGCGCAGATTCGACGCCGAGCTGATGACGCTCGACCACGTGACGCCACGCCGCGGGCAAACCGCGTACGACCGGCGCGACAATCTCGTGTTGTGCTGCCCCGCCTGCAACGCGCAGAAGGCCGACCAGCCCTTTCTCGCCTTCCTGCTCGCGCGCCGGGCGCGCGCCGCTAGCCTGCTACGATACGGAGAGCATCTGAGCCCGATGCTGCTGCAGCTCGCGCGAGAGATCGCGGGGCCTGAAGCGTCCGCGCGCGCCTCGCGCCTCGCGGATCCCGACTATCCGTATGCCGACTGACGCTCCTCAGGCTGCCGACCGGCAACTGAGCAAGCTGGTCGACCATCTCGAGTGGGCGGACAAGCGCGTGCTCGACTCCCTTCGCGCGATGCCACATCCAGACGCGCGTGCGCTCGATCTCTACGCGCATGTTCTCGGCACCGAGCACACGTGGCTCTCGCGCATCCACGAGCGTGCGCCGCGAGAGAAGGTGTGGCCGCAGCTCACGCTCACCGCTGCCGCCGCGCTCGCGGCCGAGAACGCCGCGGCCCTGCGCGCGCTCATCGCGACCGACACTCCGGAGCAGCTGCAGCGGAAGGTCGCTTACAGCAACAGCGCCGGCCTCGCCTTCGAGTCGACGGTTGAGGATATGCTGCTTCAGGTAGTGCTTCACGGCTGCTACCACCGCGGCCAGGTCGCGATGATCGTCAGGGGAGCGGGTGCCGAACCGGCGCCAACGGACTACATCGCCTTCGTCCGCGGCGCCCCAGCCGCCGTTACACTTCGACCAACCCGCTAGCTCGCTGCTCTCGTCATGCCAGAGGTACAAATCACATCCTCGCGGCAAAGAGCAGCAGGAGCAGAAACGCGGCGAAGACCCCGCTGTTGCGGCGAATGGCGACCAGCAGGAGCGCCAGCGGCACGACGAGCGCAATCATGGAATAGAGGGGAAGGGGTGCGGTGCACCAACGCACCGTTCTCAGTGAAAGGCCCTTACCTCTAGAGCGTAAGTCACCCGCCAAAGCGGACAGGCGATCGTGACATTCATGGCTGGCGCTGCGGCCCAGGTTGGCATAGTGTAGCGAGCGCTCTTCGCCGCGACTCCACCCGCACCCCGGCACCCACTTGAATAGCAGCTACCTGTTCCTGCTCGCACGCTTCATTCACGTTGTTTTCGGTGTCGTCTGGGCCGGTGCGCTGGTCTTCATCGCCTGGTTTCTGCTGCCGGCCGTGCGCGCCACCGGACCAACGGGCGTCGCCTTCATGCAGCAACTCGTTCGCGTGCAGCGCGTTCCGACTTACCTGATGATCCTGATGGCTCTCACGCTCTTGTCGGGGCTGTCGCTCATGTATCTCGACTTCGCCGCGTTCGGCAGCGCGTGGGCGCACGCCGGCCCGGGACGCACCTTCTCGCTCGGTGGCCTCATCGCAATTCTCACCGCGCTCCTCGGCATGTTCGTCAACGTCCCGACGGCGAAGAAAATCGGCGCCCTCAGCGCTTCGATCCAGGCGACGGGCGCTCAGCCGTCACCCGCACAGGCTGCGGAGCTCGGCCGCCTGCAGAATCGACTCTTTCGCGCGGGGCAGGCCGCAGCCGTGCTCATTCTGCTCGCCGTCACCTGCATGGGCGTCGCCCGCTACGTCCCGTAACGATCCGTCCGACGCTTGACTGGAGGGCACCGTGCTTCGTTACGTCGTGATGATCGTCGGACTACTCGTTGCCGTTGTTGCGCTGGTTCTCATTATCGGCTCCGCGCTGCCGGAGAAGCACACGGTCACACGCGAGGCGACGTATCGAGCGACCCCCGAGCAGCTGTTCACGCTCATCCGCAACGTGAGCGACTATCCGTCGTGGCAGAAGGCCGTTTCGAAGGTCGAGCTCCTTCCGGCTATCGACGGAAAGCCGCGCATGCGCGAGACCAACAGCGGTCAGGCGATCACCTATGAGCTCAGCGACATCGTGCCGAATCAGGGGATGACCAGCCGGATCGCCGATGCGAAGCTGCCCTTCGGCGGGAGCTGGACGTACGAGATTGCGCCCGGAGTCACGCGCGATTTGACGACGTTGCGAATCACGGAGAACGGCGAGGTCTACAACCCTGTCTTCCGCTTCGTGTCGAAATTCGTGATGGGACACAGCGCGACGATCGACAAATATTTAGCGGCGGTGGCGACGCGATATCCGAGGTTGCCGGCGAGCGATTAGTTGTTCGCGTGACGATTCGCTATCAGGTGCCGCCGTACCATTCGTAGCCCTGATCGCTCCAGTAGCCGCCGTTCCGCTTCGGAAGGAACACGACCTTCGTCAGATACTTCGTGTTCTTGTAGCCGAGCTTCACGGGCGAGTGCACACGCGCGGGGGCGCCGTGCGCCATGCCGAGCAGATGGCCGTCCATCGCGAAAACGATGAGCGTTTGCGGATGCATCGCGCTATCCATGTCCCAGCTCTCGTGGTAGCCGTCGTCGAACGACTGAAAGTCGACGTAGGCTGCGTCCGGCTTCACGCCCACGACGCGCGCGATGTCGCTGAGGCGCACGCCCTGCCACACGGCCACCGCGTTCCACCCTTCCACGCAGAAGTGATCGACGCGCTGGCTGCGAAAGGGAAGCTTGCGCAGATCATCGAGAGTGAGCTTCACCGGATTGTTCACCGCGCCACTCACCTCGAGCGCCCACGGGCCGCGCACCTTCTCGTCCCACACGGGCACCGTTTTGGAGATGAAGTACGAGGGAAAGGCGGTGCCGGCGATCTTCGCACCGCTCCGCGCGCTGTTCATCGCGGAGTGATGAAAGAGCGAGCGCTCAATCCCCTCGTTCTTTCGCTCGGCGAGATCGAGCAACCGCTGCGCGCGCGGCGAGCGATCGACGCTGCACGCGGCGAGAAAGGCGGCCGTGAGCGAGAAGCCGCCCGTGCTCAGAAAGCGTCTGCGGTCCACGTCACTTCTCCTGCGTCGGGCGATGAGCCCAGCGCGGAAGCAGGTGATAGAACGGGCGCGCGTTTCGCGCCTCGGGAGAGAGATCCTCGCGATAGCCGCCGGTGACCATCGATTGCATCGAGTACGGATCGACCGCGAACACCATGAAGACGTGCGCGAACGACAATGCGATGAGGCCGACCATCGTCATGAAGTGCCAGTAGCGCGCCCATACAAAGCCGCCGAAGAGCGCGGTGATCCATCCCAGCTGTACCGGCTTCCAGATCGCGAGCCCGGTGAGCACCTGCACGATCGCGAGAACCGGCAACGCGAAGTACGTCACCTTCTGCATCGCGTTGTGCTTCCCCTGCTTCGGGTGCGTCTTCGAAACGAACAGGTAGAACTTGAGCATCGCGAGCGCATAGCGCGCATCGCCGCGGCGCGGCACGAGATCGCGCCACTCGCCGTGCAGATAGATGAACGTGAGGTAGACGAGCCCGTTCAGCACGAGAATCCACATCAGTGCGAAGTGCCAGTGGCGCGCGCCGCCGAGCCATCCGCCGAACGTCAGGTAATCAGGGATTGCCTTGTGCTCGAACGGATAGCAGCAGAACTGCTCCCCGCGCCGGGCGAACGCAGGGTATGCGTTGAAGATGCGGAGGCCACTTCCCACCATCAGCGTCAGCGCGATCGCATTGACCCAATGCGTTACGCGGACGATCCAATGGTGGCGGCCCGTCACGGCTTGTGCGTCGTCGGCTTCGAGTCGGCCTTCTTGAACAGCGTGTCGTACTGGCCGTACCCAGCCTTATCGAGCTGGCTCGCCGGAATGAACTTGAGCGACGCGGAGTTCATGCAGTAGCGAAGTCCCGTTGGCGCCGGCCCGTCGTCGAAAACGTGGCCGAGGTGCGAGTTGGCGTGCTCGGAACGAATCTCGTCGCGCTCCATGCCGAGCGTGCGGTCGGACTGCTTCTTGATGTTCGACGGCTCGAGCGGCTTGGTGAAGCTCGGCCAACCGGTACCGGACTCGAACTTGTCGGTCGAGCTGAAGAGCGGCTCGCCAGAAACGATGTCGACGTAGATACCGGCCTCGTGATTGTCCCAGTACTCGTTGTGGAACGGCGACTCGGTGCCGGCGTTCTGCGTGACATAGTATTGCTCGGGAGTGAGCTTCTTTTTCAGCTCGCCATCGCTTGGCTTCTTGTAGTCCATCTTTTTCACTTGTGTGGCTTGAGTCAATGTAGTGTCCAGCTGCGCGTCCGTGAGAAAGACCGGCTGGCGCGGCGTATCGTTCGCGGTGCGCGCCGCGGATCGGCTGCTGATGCTCAGCGCAACGAATCCGATCGTCGCAATCCCGACTGCGATTCCAAGAGTGCTCATGTCAGTGTCCTGCGAGAGATGTCCATACCATACTAACGACGCCTTGGTGTAGGGGGGTTCCGGCCCTGTCAGCCTTCAAATAGCGTTCAAGTCCAGCGTACCCAACCGTGCGTCCTCGCACCATACTATGCGTTAGGGCACTCTCTTACGCACCCCCAACTGCCGGGCCTGTGAATCCTCATTTTGTACGTCCTGGCCGGCTCATTGGATTCATCGGCTTCGCGCTCGCTGGCTGCGGCGCCGGGCATCCGCAGGGCCGCGGCGCGCTCGCTGCGCCACCAACTCAACCACCCAATGCAATGACAGACAGCGCCATCGACGCGATCCTGGGCCAGTACAACCGGCCCGGCGTGCCCGGCGCGAGTGTGATCGTGCTCTCGCGGGGGAAGGTGGCGTACGAGCGAGCATTCGGCAGCTCCGATCTCGAGACGCACACCCGCGCGACCATTCACACCGACTACCGGCTCGCATCGCTCACCAAGGCGTTCACGGCGATGTCGATCATGCTGCTCGTGAAGGACGGGAAGCTTCGTTACGATGATCGCGTCATCGATGTCCTCCCCGGCTTCCCCGCGTACGCGCGCGACATTCGCATTCGGCATCTCCTCACGCACACGTCGGGGATCGTCGACTACGAGGACTTCGTTCCCGACTCGCAGACCACGCAGCTCGACGACGACGATGTGCTCCGCCTCGTGCATCGCACGGACACGCTCAACTTCGCACCGGGCTCCGCCTATCACTACAGCAACTCCGCGTACGTGCTGCTCGGCCTCATCGTGCAGCATGCGTCGGGAGTGCCGTTCCCGAAATTTCTGCACGACCGGATCTTCGCGCCGCTGCACATGGATTCGACCGTCGCGCACGTGGCGGGCGTTTCGCGCGTGCCCGAGCGCGCATACGGGTACACGGGCGATTCCGCCGGCCACTTCTCGCGCACCGACCAGAGCTCCACCAGCGCCACGCTCGGCGACGGCGGCATCTACACGTCGGTGGTGGACATGGAGAAGTGGAGCAATGCGCTCGATCATGCGGCGCTGGTCGGTGCGGCGGCGATGAACGAGGCGTGGTCGCCGACCCTCTTGACGACGGGAAAGGAGAGCGGGTACGGCTACGGCTGGTTCGTGGCGATGGTGAACGGCGAGAAGCAGCTGCGTCATCACGGTGAGAGCACGGGCTTCACGAACGCGATCCTCAAATATCCGCGGCGCGAGCTCACGATCATCGTGCTGACGAATCGCACGGGTGGAGATCCGTGGGACATCGCGGATCGCATCGCGGCTCTGTTTCCGTAGCGCGATCAGAGCGCGACTCGCTCAACTCGCTGAGGGCCGGCGCGTGCCTTCGGGTGCGCGCCGCCCTTGTTTTGTCCCGCGGCGCGAAGGGAATGCGACGCGCTGGTGTAGCACACAGACACCGGATATATCTCGCGCATGGCTCGCCACACAGCAGCTCTCGTCACGTGAACTCCTCCGCCGCGCTCGTCCATCTCCTCGGCTTCTCCGCGGGGATCGTCCTCTACGCGATGCTCGGCGTCATGACGCTGCGCTCGGGGCGGAGCACCGGCGCATCGGGCGCGCGGGCGATGGACAGAATTCCGCTGGCAACGTCGGGGCTGGGGCTACTGTGGAACGCGGGCGCGCTGGTCATCTATGGTACGCGCGACCTGGGTGGCGCGCCGAACGCGTGGTTCGAGGCCGCGGCGTTCGCAGCGCTCGGCTTTCTCCCGGCGGTGGTGGTGCACTCATCGCTGCAGGCGGAGGAGCGCAAAAGCGCGAGGGTGCTCGTCGCCGCGGCCTACGCACTGAGCGCCATCGGCGCGCTGCTGCAGCTGCGCGCCGCATTTCTCCACGAGGAGATTCCATCGTCGCTCGCGCTGACGATGCTCACCGCTGGCTACATCGCGGTCATCGCGCTACTCGCACTCCTCGCGCCGAAGGCTCCGCGCGCCGGCTGGACGCTCTCGGCCGTCGCGCTGGCGGCATTCGCGGTGATGGCGCTTCACCTCCAGCGGCACACCACCGGCACCGAGAGCGTGCCGATCGAGCTCGTCGGTCACCACGCATCGCTGCCGCTCGCGCTAGTGATTCTCTACCAGGACTATCGCTTCGCGCTCGCCGACATCTTTCTCAAGCGCGTGCTGACGCTGCTCGCCGTGGTGCTGCTCGCGGCATTGCTCTACACCTTCGTGGCGGTGCCGGTGGTGCTCCCCAGTCTCGGCGCGGGGAATGGCGCCTCGTGGGCGGTGAGCGCACTCATCGCGCTCTGGGTGATCACGGCGCTCGCCTATCCGCCGCTCGAGCGCGCGATCAGCCGATTCGTCGATCGCATCGTGCTGCGCCGCGCGGACTACGAGAAAGTGCGCGTCGAGGTAGCGATCGCGATCGCCGAGCTGTCGAGCGCATCCGACATTCTCGACGCGGTGTGCGAGCGCGTCGCGCCCGCGATGTCGGCGCGCGCGGTCACGTGGGCGCCGGTCTCGCAGACACCGAGCCTCGCTGCGCACACCATGAGCCTCGCCACCACGACGCGCGCCGGCGAAGCAACCGTGCTCGTGCCCACCTCCGACGCGCCGTCGTACCAGCTCGCGGTGAGTGAGCTCACCGGCGGGCGCCGCCTGCTCTCTGGCGATCTCGCGCTGCTCGAGACGCTCGGGCTCCTCGCCGCGCGTCGCATCGATGCGGTGCGCGTGAGCGATGAGCGTCACCGCCGCGATCTCCGCGAGCGAGAGATCGTGCAGCTAGCGGCCGAGGCGGAGCTGTCGGCGCTGCGCGCGCAGCTCAACCCGCACTTTCTCTTCAACACGCTCACGACCATCGGCCAGCTTATTCAGGAGGCGCCGCCGCGCGCGCTCGACACGCTGTACAAGCTCACCGGCCTCCTTCGTGCCGTGCTAAAGCGCTCGGACGGCGGCTTCGTCACACTCGGCGAGGAGATCGAGATCGTGCGCACCTATCTCGCGATCGAGGGCGCACGCTTCGAGGAGCGCCTCGCGGTGAGCATCGACGTGCCGGAGTCGCTCGCGGAGCTGCCGGTGCCGCCGCTGGTGCTGCAGCCGCTCGCGGAGAACGCGGTCAAGCACGGGATAGCGCCGATGCGGGCCGGGGGCCGAGTGCGCGTGAAGGCGGAGGTCGAGGGCGACACGCTCGTGCTGAGCGTGACGGATAGCGGCACGGTGGTTCCGGCGGCGGAGCTCGAGCGCCGGCGCGGCGCGGGGATCGGGATCTCGAACCTGGAGAAGCGGCTCGAGCGCTACTATGGAGACTCGGCCTCGCTGGCACTGCGCAGCTCTGTCGAGCGCGGGACGGAGGTGACGGTGCGAATCGCGATGTCTGCAATGCAGCGAGGCTCCGATGCGAAGCGGGTAGCGCGGGAGCAGATCGCGTGAGCGCGCAACTACGTGTCGTCATCGCGGACGATGAGCGCCCCGCGCGCGCCTTTCTCGCGCGGCTGCTCGCGCAGTGCGGCGACGTGGAGCTCGTTGGCGAGGCGACCGGCGGTGCGGAGGCGATCGTGCTGATCGAGAGTACGAAGCCCGATCTCGCACTGCTCGACCTGCAGATGCCGGAGGTCGATGGCCTCGCGGTCGTGCGTCTCGTGAAGAAGGAGCTCCTCCCGCTGTTCGCGTTTGTGACGGCGCACGATGCGTACGCGGTGCGCGCATTCGAGGCGAACGCGATCGACTTCCTCCTCAAGCCCGTCGAGCCGGCGCGCCTGCGGCACACGCTCGATCGCGTGCACGCGCGCCTCGCGCGCGGCACGGATCCGGGCGCGGCCGCGGGGCGCGTACGCGTGGCCGCGGCGCAGGCGGCGGGCGGCGATGCGAGCTATCTGCGCCGCATTCCCGTGCGCCTCAAGGACGACATCGTGCTCGTTCCCGCTGCGCAGCTGGCGTCCGTCGTCGCCGACGGCGAGCTGCTGCATCTCACCACGATCGAGGGCAGGCACTACACGATCAACTATCGCCTCAAGGATCTCGCCGCGCGCCTCGACCCGGCCACGTTCGTACGCATCTCGCGGAGCGCGCTCGTGAATCTCGACATACTCGCGAAGGTCAGCGCGATGCCCGGCGGCAGCTATCTCGTCACCCTCACGAACAAGCAGCAGCTCGCCGTGAGCCGGCAGCGCGCGCGCGACCTGCGTGAGGAGCTGCTCAAGCTCTGACTCGTTTGTTTCGCCCGCGCCATTCGTTGGGCAAAAGCGACCGTTCGTTGCCCGCCCGCGCCGCTCCACTGAACTTCGCTCTGACTATCCTACGCCGACCGCGAGCTTCGATGCTCCTCGTTACGGAGCACCCGCATGCGTGGTACCTGGGTCAGTTGTTGCCTCTCGCTGTGCACTTCAATCCTCACCATCGCTGCGCTCGGCGCCGCCACACCGGGCGTCGCGCACGCCGCCACCGATCCCGACGCCGGTGACATCGCCGGCGTCGTCCGCGACTCCACCACCGGCGAGCCGCTCGCGAACGCGGAGCTCAGCGTGACACGCGAGACGCATCTCGTGGTGAACGCCGAGAGCGATCAGTTCGGGCACTTCATCGTGCACAACGTTCCTTCGGGGGCGTACGCGATCGAGGTGCGCATGATCGGCTTCCGCTCGGAGACGCGAACGGTCACTGTGACGGCGGGCGGGCGAGTGAATCTCACCTTCGCGCTCGCGCCCGTCGCGACGCAGCTCGAGGCGCTGACCATCACCGCGCAGGCGCCGATCGCCGTCGACACGCGCAGCGGCAATCAGGTCTACAAGCAGAACGATTATCATGGCGCGCCGTCGAACACGACGTCGCAGATTCTGCAGCAGAGCATCGCCGGTGCGGCGCGCGCACCCACAGGCGAGGTCCACATTCGCGGGCAGCACGCGGAGTACGAATACTACGTCGACGGCGTGCCCGTGCCCTCTGGAATTTCCGGGAGCCTCAACGAGCTATTTGATCCGTCCGTCGTCGATCGCATCGAATTTCAGACCGGCGGCTGGGACGCCGAGTTCGGGAACAAGAACGCGGCGATCGTCGACGTGCACACGCGCATCCCCGCCGGCGGCTTCCACATGAACGTCGACGGCTATGCCGGCTCGTTCAACACGAACGGGCAGGGGCTCAACCTCAGCGACAACGTCGGCAAGTGGGGCTTCTTTCTCTCAGGCTCGCGACAGGAATCGGGAATGCGCCAGGAGCCCGTCGTCTTCGACACGACGACACTCAAGCCGATCAACTATCACAACAGCGGGCAGGACTATTTCACCTTCGGCAAGGTGCAGTTCACGCCGAGCTCGCGCGACGTGTTCAATCTCGAAGGGAACTGGTCGCGCACGCGCTTTCTCGTTCCCTTCGATTCGACGCAGGGCTTCTCGAACGATCGGCAAACCGATGTGAACTCCTTCGCGAATCTCGGCTGGCGCCATCGCTTCGGCGATCTCGACTCAGCAAGCGTGTCGAGCTCGGAGCTCTTCACGGGATTCTACTTTAGGCACGGGAGTTTGGGCTACGTACCGGGAGCGACGGACGATCCGGGATTCTTTTTCTTCCCCGATACGACGACACCGTACAACATCGCCGAGCAGAGGAACTTCAATACGTACGGCACGAAGATCGACTTCAAGTGGCGCGCGACGCACGCGTTTGAGCTCAAAACGGGCGTGCAGGCGTCAGTGACGACGGGGCGCGAGGACTTCGTGTCGACGGATAGCGTTGGCGGGATCGGACCGGGGTCGAACTCGAATCTCAAGGGGCACGACATCGGCGTGTACGTGCAGGACTCGTACACGCCGTTCGAGTGGATGGAGCTGCGCACGGGCGTGCGCTACGACTCGCACGTCGCGCCGTTCGCGGGCGATCAGCATCAGGTGAGCCCGCGCGTGAAGCTCAGCTTCTTTCCGAATCTCTCGAACACGTTCTATCTGTACTATGGTAGGCAGTTCATTCCGACGAACATCGAGGACCTCCGCTCGATCACGACGGTGTCCGAGGGCGGCGACACGACGTCGACGTCGCCGACGCTCCCCGAGCGCGACGACTTCTATGAGGTTGGCTACATCCATCGCTTCCCGGCCGGCATCGTGTGGAAGCTGTCTGGGTACGTGAAGAACAGCAGCCCGGGCATCGACGACAACACGATAGCGGGGACTGCAATCGTGACGTCGGTGAATCTCGCGCAGGTGCACATCCGCGGCGTCGAGACAGTGGTCGAGATTCGTCCCGGTGGCCCGTTCTCCGGCTACATGAACTTCGCAATCAATCATGCGTACGGGCGCGGACCGGTGACGGGCGGCTTCTTCCCGACGGACATCGCCGATGTTCCGGGCGGCTGGTTCGATCTCGATCACGATCAGCGGATCTCGTCGGTCGCGTCGCTGGTGTACTCGAAGAGTCGCTTCTTCGTGAGCACGACGGGCATCTACGGCACCGGCCTCGCGAACGGCGCGGACATCACGTCGCCGATCGGCACCGGGCTGTTCGATTTCAACAAGTCGATTCACACCGATCCGAGCTTCATCCTGAACGGGTCGCTCGGCTACAGCCTCATCGTCGGCGGCACGATCGTGCGCCCGCAGCTCTTCGTCGACAACATCTTCGACCATCGCTACCTGCTCAAGGGCGCGTTCTTCAGCGGGGCGTCGGTGGGGCGGCCGCGCACACTCGAGGTGCGCGTGGACGTAGGGGTGTAACTGGACGTTTTATGACGCGGTGGCGAGCAACGCGCACGTCTGGCCTTGCTCGCCGCCGCCGTTGGGTACAAAGTTTCCCGATGTCGCTCCGTCCGATTTTGCTCGCCATCGTCGGCGACAGCGCTGCAGGCAAATCGACGCTCGGCGACGGCATCAGCGCGCTCTTGGGCGATGAGCGCGTCACCGTCGTCACGACGGATGACTATCACAAGCACAATCGACGGAAGCGCCGCGAGCTGCGCTTGAGCGCGCTCCATCCGGACTGCAACGACCTCGATCTGCTCGGCGAGCATCTCGAGCAGCTCTCGAGCGGAAAGTCCGTGCAGAAGGCGCCGTACAATCACTCGACCGGCGACTTCGATGCGCCCAGGGAAATTGCGCCGTCGGAGTTCTTGATCGTGGAGGGGCTGCTTGGACTATCGACGCCCGCGCTCCGCGAGCGCTATGACGTGAGCGTGTATCTCGACACACCGGAGCCGCTGCGTCATCGCTGGAAGATGTCGCGCGATACGGCGAAGCGTGGCTATTCGGAGAATCAGGTGTCGGAGCTCCTCGAGCGGCGCGAGGGCGTGTCTGCCGCGTACGTACGCCCGCAACGCGAACATGCGGACATGGTGGTGCGCTTTCGCACGGGGCCAAGGGCGATCGACGATACGAAGCTGCACGCGACCGTGGCGATGCGTGACCAGGTGCGGCATCCCGCGCTACGTGCGGTACTCGAGCAGTCGCCGCTGGCGGCAGCGAGGCTGCTGCTGCGAAGGCAGGGTGCGGGGGCAGTGCTCGAGATCGACGGACGCATCTCGGATGCGGAGACGGCGCAAGCGGAGCGAGCGCTGATACTCCAGCGACCGGAGCTGCAGTACATCCTGCAGCGTCGCACGGGGCAGTTCATGACGAACGGAACGCAGCGCCACAGTAACGCGCTCGGGCTCGCGCAATTGTTGATCGCCTATCCGGTGCTGAGCGCGAAACTCGAGCAGGGAGACTCTGGATGATCATGTCGCATGCGCTGTCGGCGCTGACTCTCGCGTGCGCGCTCGCGGCGGCGCTGCCGGCGCAGAAGACGGGCTTTCTCGATCGGACGGTGAAGTCGGGCGCGCTCACGATCAAGTATCAGGTGTACGTGCCGCCGTCGTACGACGGGCAGCAGGCGTTGCCGGTGATCCTGTTCATGCACGGGTCGGGCGAGCGCGGGAGCGATGGGCTCAAGCAGACACAGGTCGGGATGCCGTCGCAGATCAGATGGCATCGTGACTGGTTCAATGCGATCGTCGTGATGCCGCAGTGTCCCGACGACAGCGTCTTTCGCGGAGTCGTCGCGGACGCGACGTATGCGGCGCTCGAGAAGAGTGTGCGGGAATTCCACGGCGATCGCTCGCGGATCTATGTGACCGGGCTCTCGATGGGCGGCTACGGCGTGTGGCAGGAAGTCTTGGATCATCCAGGGGTTTTTGCTGCCGCTGTGGCGGCGTCGGGCGGTCTCACACCGTCGGCGGACATGGACAATCTGTTCGTGAGCGTGAAGGGCGACGATCCGTATGCGTACGTCGCGTCGCAGACGAAGGGGCTGCCGATCTGGATTTTCCACGGGGCGAAGGACGACGTCGTACCGACGGTGCAGTCGCAGAAGCTCGTGAAGGCGATGCGCGATGCCGGCACGGATGTGAAGTACACGGAGTATCCGGACGTTGGCCACGGCGCGTGGGAGCCGGCGTACGCGGACGAGGAGCTGTGGAAGTGGCTGTTCGCGCAGCGGCTCACCAAGGCGAGCCGCTGACGCGAGCGGCGCGGAGTTAGCGTCGCGCCTCCAGCTCTTTCTTTCCGACGTGGCGCATGTCGCCGATCTTTGGCGGCTCGCCGGTAAGGAGCGCCTTCGCAACCTTGAAGAGCTGCACGGCGCGGGGCTCGTTCGACTTGAGATACGTGGCCTCGTGCGCCTCGACCTCGATGAGCACCAGTCGCGGATCGTTCGGACCACCGTTGCGATTGCCACCCTCGTCGCCGAACCACGCCTTCCAGTCCGGCTTGTAGAGAGTGCGAATGAGATCGCGATCGGTGATGATCCGCGCAGTGCCGCTCACCGACACCCACTCGCGCGACTTGTTGTTATAGTAGGCGAGATTCACTTCCGGCTGCGCCTCGATCTCATCTACCTTGTGCGTGTCGGTGCTGGTGACGAACCAGAAGTCGACGCGCGGGCGTTTCTCCTGCGTGGACATCGGGCGCGACACTAGGGTGCCGTCGAAGTTGCGGCTCGTGAGCATCGCGATGTCTATTCCTTCGACGAGGGAGTAGAGCTCCTCGATTTTCTTGGCAGGGGAGACGTTGTCGTTTTTCATCTTCGCGGCTGCGGTCGAGGTGTCTTTGCTCTTGGCAGTTTTCGCGGTCGGGGCGGTCTTGCTCTTGGCTTTGACGCTGGGCATGTGGCTCTCCTCGTATGGCGGTAACGAAGGGCGCGGTGCGCTCTGTGGGGGAGAATAAGGCAAGGCGTGCGCCGCGCCGCATAGCCGGGCTCGGCTACTTAGCCCTGTCCAGACGCAGGCAAGTCGACTATGCACTCTGGTCTTTCCAGGAAAGAAAACGGCCGGCAATCGCCGAACGATGACGGTTGTGGCGGTGGTGGTGGCGTGGCGGAGCGGGTAAAGAGCCAAGACGACGCGGAGGGGAGAGTGAAGAAGAAACGCGAGATGACCGCCGCTGAATTCATCGCGGAGCGCAACGCAGATCCGGAATGGGTCGCGGCCCAGCGTGTGAGAGAGGAGGCTCACGCGCTTCGCGGCGCTAAAAGGAAAGCAGCCTTTGAACCCGTGCTCTTGTCGATTCGCTCGGCAGGATTTCCGATCGATTCGATCGGTGACCTCGTCCGCGTCTATGCACCTCTTCCAAAGAAGCTGGTCGCTGTCTTACTCGAGGCGCTGCCCACTTTCAAAGATCCCGCTCTTCAAGAAGTGATTGTGCGAGCTCTGGGCGCGTCGTACATCCCTTACGACGGAAAGGCGCTCACCGAGCTATTCGAGAGCACGGACAACCACTCTCTTCGTTGGGCGATCGGCAACTCGCTCTCGATAGGTAAGATGCGAGGCGTTGGCGAATGGATTCTCGATGCGGTGCAGAGAAGGGAGTATGGCACGGCGCGGCAGATGCTTCCCCTGGCCGCCGTTAGACACAATCCGCCAGAGCTGGCGAACCCGATTCTCGTGAGCCTCATCGATGACCTGCCGAGTCACGTTGCTCTCGCCTTGGCCGAAAGCGGCGGCGAGGCAGAGATCGAAGCTCTTCAGAGGCAATATGAAAAATCAGACGGCTGGGTGAACAAGGCGATCGGCCAGGCGATCGGCGTGATACAACGGCGATTGCAGGAGAGGAGCGAGAGATGACCGCATCATGTCGATGTGATCGACGCCCCACTCACTCAGTTGATATTCCCTAACCCGTACGCAAGCACCGCGAGGAACGTAACCACCGTCACCGCGGCAACTCCAATCACCAACCCACCAGTTCGCAGCGGCGAGAACTTGCGCTCCGAAATCCGCGCGATGCTGTCGGTTGGTATCGCGATGTGATCGTGCTTGGTGACCGCGTGCAGCGTGTCGTTCGCGATCGTCGCACCAGTCGCCATGAACTCGAGCTCCTCGCCCGAGCGCGTCGTCACTCCCGTCGCGTTCTCGAGTCCCGTGCTCCCGTTGAACGGCACGTGGTGCGTGCCGTAACAGCCCGCGACGAGCGGGGCGAGGAAAACCATCAGGCGTATCGCGCGCCGCGAGCTCAATGCGGCGTATCCACTCGCCGCACCGGCAGTGCCACCGGCGCCTCGCTCTTCAGCGGATTCGCCTTCTCATTCAGCAGCTTCGTCACGAAACGCTGCCCCTCGCTCACGCGCTCGATCTCGATGGCGATCGCCTCGACCGCCTGCTCCACTCGCGCGAGACGTTCGTCGGACGCCGCAACTCCCGTCCTCGTCTGCACGCCCGATCGCGTCCGCTCACGATGGCCTAGCCACATCTTGAGCATCCATACACTGGTGATAAGGACCCCGAACATGCCAACAAGCGGAATAATGTCGTGATCCATGCGCCCAATGCCTGTGTTGGAGGTTCAGTCCCTACGGCGCGTCGCCGCCGAAGGTGTCGCCACCACTTTCAATCCTCGCGTGTCCGCTTTTACCACGCGAATCGCGCCTTAACGACATACGACTGCAGCTCGGACCCCAATCAATAGGCCCAAGTGAGCCCACGAGCGCAACTCCACTTAGCGATCACGTTCCTTCTCGCGCTTGCCGCCTGCGCCCCTGGGCGAGTAACGCCGCCCTCCCCCATTCACGACTCGCCGCCCACCGTCACCGTCGGCTACGCAGACATCACCGGCCTAGGCCCAATACCTCCGACAAATCCAACCTACACTCGGGAAACCACCACCACCGAAATCGACATGCCACTCAAGGCCACGAACCACCAGATCGCCCTCTGGGCAACCGCGCACAATCCAGGCGGCGTGAAATATCTTCGCCTCTCCGTCAACACCACCGATACGACATCGCTTACCGTCGCGCCCGATGCAAACGGGCAAGTCCCGCCGACGATCGGCGTCGTCGGTTCCGACGGAGCCGGCGCACCCGGCGATCAGAAGATCACCTTTCTGAACACGGGCGCAAACGTCGTCGTCGCAACGGCGACAAACTTCAACGGAGGGTCATCGCACATCACGATTACCTTCGTCGCGCACGCCCTGCCGTGATCTCGTGAGCTACGCGAGGTCGACGAGCAGTATCGAGTGATCGGACACCGCCTCGCTTCGCTCTTCGTGCGAGTACGCGCAGTCGCTTACTCGCGCAGCGATCGATGCCGAGCCGAACGCGTGATCGAGGCGATACGGATGCTTCGCTCCCTCCCACGTATGCTCCCTCGCATCCTCACCGCGCTTCGCACGCCATAGATCCGTAAATCCGATCGCCGGCAGCCGGTCGAAGAACGTGCCGCTGAACACGCCGGTGCTCGGCGAATCGTTCCTCGGACTTCCGGAGTTGAAGTCGCCCACCGCGAGCACCTGGCCAGAGCGCGCCGCGCGAAGCGACGAGAGCAGCCCTGACCAGTAGCGCCTAAACACGGCGCGATGCAGCGGTCCGTATATCGCGCGCAGCTCGAGATCGTGCGCAGGCACGCGCACCGACAGATAGTGCCGCTCGAGATCGCGCAGTGCGCGCGGTCGCGCACGCGGCTCGATCGGAGTCGCCGACAGCACCGCAAGCCCGCCCTCGCGCGATGATTGCGACGTGGTCACGAGATGCGACCACCCGCTCGCTATCAACGACTCGATGATCTTCGCACTCCCAGTTGCCTGGTACTCTGAGAGAACTACGACCTCGGGCGCATGCCCACGAATCGCGTCGACGATGCGCTCACTCCGCCCTCGCCCGCCGCGCAGAATATTCCACGCGAGCACTCTCACTCGCGCCGAGTCGAACGCTGGCGAGCAAAAGGAAGGAGCGCCCGCACCTCCTCCCGATACGTCGCGTACTCAGCGCCGAGCGCGCCGACGAGCATCTCATCCTCGACCTTGATCCGATAGCCATACCCCACCGCCGTCACGGGCAGCGACGCGATCAGGATCATCCAGTTTCCGGACGCGAGCGCGATTCCGTTGAGACACAAGAGTGACCCGAGATACCCGGGATGTCGCACCCATCGATAGATCCCGTTGCGCTCGACGGTGTGCGTCTCACGCACGAGCAGCGTCCTGGTGTATCGCTCGCGCAGCCTCAGCACCGCAACAAGCCGCACTCCAAGACCGATCACTCCCAGCGCCACTCCCATCCACGCGACCGCAGGCAAGCCGGGGAGAACGGCCTCGCGAAACCAGAGCGGAAGCCGAGAGGCTGGCGACGTCGCCTTCAACGCGAGCGCCAGGCCCAGCGTCGGAACCAGCGCGGCAGCCGACAGCGCCCACGTGCTATTGCGATCGCTCGCACCCGCAACGTGCGCCCGCGCGCGCGAGCCAAAGCGCAACTCCGCTTGAAGCATGTACAGCACGAGCACGACGATCCCGCCAATTCCATAGGCGGGAAGCGCAGCGAAGTGTGAGATCCACTCTGACATGCGGCTATCGTGCTCGCGTTTCTACTTCATCCCCGCCCCAACTCCCCGCAACGCGCGCCCCGGCTTCGCCCCCGTATGCACTCCGTCCCTCAGCACCTCCACACCATTCACGAACACCTCCCGCATCCCCACCGACAGCTGGTGTGGTTTTTCGTATGTCGCACGATCGATGATCGTGTTCGGATCGAACACCACCACGTCCGCATACATCCCCGCGCGCAGCAGCCCGCGATCCGGAATCGAGAGCCGCTCCGCCACCCCAGACGAAAACTTCCTGATCGCATCCTCGAGCGTCAGCACGTGCTCCTCGCGCACGTACTTGCCGAGCAATCTCGGATAGCTCCCGTACGCGCGCGGATGCGTCAGCCCCTTCGCGCCCTCCGGATCGAAGCCCTCGGCGTCCGTCCCAATCACCACCCACGGGCGACGCAGCTGCATCGCGACATTCTCGTCCGTCATGCTGAACGTCACCTTCCCCGCGCGACCGCCCGACGTGAGCACGACATCCGCCATCGCCTCGCCCCACGACTTGTGCATGTCGTCCGCAATCTTGTCGAGCCGCCATCCTTCGTACTTCGCGAGCGATGGCGTCGACAGCAGCCCCACTACCATGATCGGACCCGGCCCCGACTCCTGACAGTAACTCGGCTTCCCCGGCGTCGAGTCCATCGCCTCGTTGATGATGCGCGCGCGAGTCTCCGGATTTTTCAGATTGTCGAGCAGCTTCCCGTTCTCCGCCGCCCACGGGGGCACGCACGCCGCGAGCCCATTCGCCGACGCCGTGTACGGATACATCGTCGCCCCGACTNNGCGCCGAGTCGATCTTCGCGATCATCTCGCCCGCCTTCGCCCACGCGCGATGTCCCGCCGCCTTCAGGTGATAGATCTCCACCGGCACGCCACCCGCGCGTCCGATCGCGAGCGCTTCGTCGAGCGCCTCCAGCAGCGAGTCGCCCTCCGACCTGATGTGCGAGATGTAGACGCCGTGATACGGCGCGATAGCCTTCGCGATCTCGCTCAGCTCGTGCGTCCCCGCGTAGTTCCCCGGCGGATAGATCAGCGCACTCGCGACGCCGAACGCGCCGTCCTTCATCGCATCGCGCGTCACGCGACGCATCGTGTCGAGCTGCGCCTCCGTCGGCGCGCCCTGCGCCTGCCCGTTCGCGTACTCGCGAATCGTCCCCGCGCCTGNNCTCCATCGCGGCGAGCCACGCATCGAAGCCGCGGTCGCCCATGAACTGCTTCGCGACGCGAACGCCGCTCGTGTCGCCGGAATCGAAGCTCGCGAGAATCTTGTCGTTCACCGGCGCCGGCGTATCGCCCTCGCCAAGTATTTCGGTGGTGACGCCCTGGGTCACCTTGCTGATGACGCGGCCGTCGCCGGTGAGCAGCTGCTCGTCCGACTGCCCCTGGATGTCGATGAAGCCCGGCGCAACGACCATCCCCTTCGCATCGATGCGCTTGCCCGCCCGCGCGTCGGCGAGCGTCCCGACCGGCGCGATGATCGCGATTCGCTCGCCCCGCAGTCCGACGTCACCATAGAACCACGAATTGCCGGTTCCGTCCACGAGCTTGCCGCCGCTGATCACGACGTCGTAGGAGCCCTCGGGCGACATTGTGCCCGGATGGGCGCTTCCAGCGCACCCGGCGAGAACGAACGCGACACTCGCGATCAGCGCGGAAGAGCGAAAAGAAATTGTCATCGATCCTAAGGGGAAACGGTGTCCAGGCTGCGTGCGGTATCGTATGCAACGTTGCGTATGTCGCTGTTAAATCTTAACTTGCGCATCCTTTTGGGGCGTAGCTGAGCTGGCAAAGCGCCGGACTGTTAATCCGGAGATCGGTGGTTCGACCCCACCCGCCCCAGTCGTTGTATTGGCAGTCTTGCAGGGCGGGTGTGTCGGACCGCTCATCTATCGTGGCGGTGCCGCTCCTCCCGGCCTCGGCGCCGTGAACTCGCCGGGTTTCACGCGCTCCTCGCCCGGGGGCGCGCCAGGAATCGCGGAGCCAGTCTCGGGCTCGGGATTTTGCGCCCGGAAGAAGAGCGCGGCCAGCGCGCCCCCCGCGAGCGGACCCACGAGATAGAGCCAGGCGTTGGCGAGCGAGCCATGCGCCATGAACGTATCGATCAGCATCGGGCCGACGCCGACCGCCGGATTGAACGCGCCGCCGGAGATCCCGCCGCCCGCAAACGCGGCGACGACGATCGTGAATCCGATCGCCAATCCATAGAACGAGTTCTTCTCGGTCTGTCGCGCTGTCGCGGAATTCAGGACGACCAGTGCAAGCGCGAAGGTGAAGATCGCCTCGACTGCGAGCGCGCGCCCCCACGTGACATCGGCACCGGGCGCAGCCGCGAACGTCTTTCCGGTTAGATAGAGCACGGTGAGCGACGCGAGAATGGCGCCCAGAAGTTGCGCGATCCAGTACGGAACGACATCGCCCGCAGGGAGCTTGCCGCGCAGCCACACGGCGAGCGTCACGGCCGGATTGTAGTGCGCGCCAGAGACATGTCCTCCCATGTACACCATGATCATCAGCGAGCAGCCGATCGCGAGAGGCGCGAACGGCGTTTGCGCGAGCGACGTGAGGCCAACCGTTAGCACGAGGAAGTACGTGCCGATGACTTCCGTGGCGTACGCCATTTTCATAGTTCTACGGGGAAAGGTGTGAGTGGGAAACCGCTCGAGTGCGTGAATTAACGACGCGAGCGATTGGCCTGCTAGACTCTGGCGATCAGCTGGCGGCATCGCTAGCGTCCCTTGCGCGCAGTCGGGCACCAAGTTCGCGGGCAGCCTAAGTGATGCGCCGAACGGGTGTTACCCCTGTATCAAGCCGCCTTTGGTCGTGCAGGGGCCCGCTCCATGCATCAACTTTCGTCTCGCGCCATTCGCACGGCGGTACCTTCTCGACCATCCAATAGTGGAGCCACGAACATGAGCGACAACAAGCACGAAGCAGGCAAGAAAGGCGAGTCCGATGCGAAGAGCGACAGCGAGAAGACGCTGCAGGACGAACTCCGTCGTGAAGCTGCGGAAGGCAAGGGCTCGGTCGGTGACGCCGCGAAGAATAGCAACCTCTCGGGCTCGTCGACGTGGGAGACGCTGCCGGAAGGCAAGGGCGAAGGCAAGAAGGACAAGAAGTGACACGCGTTACATCCAGCGGATCGACAGACAGCTCCGGAGATGATCGGAAGAGGATCGGCGAAGAAATCTCGTTGCGCCTTCGTCACCAAGGCGTTCAGCTCATTGGGAACGAATCATCCGATGATCTGGCGGATCTCGAGGAAGCGGTAGAGGAGTTCGAGCGCGCGGTCGAGCGCGCCGGCGGCGACCTCATGGTCGACGAGCCGGTGTCCGGAGGCAAGCCGATCGCGCCCGACAATTCCAGATTCGTGCTTCCGAAGCGCAAAGCGTCCGAATCCGTGCCCGCGTACATCAATCGAATCAACGAAGCCGCAACGCAGGCCGGGCAGAAGAGGAACGCGAAGTAGCTCGCTAGCGCATCACTGCACCGTGATGGTTCCCGACATCGCGGCGCCATGCACGGCGCAGTGATACGTGTAGATGCCGGCCACCGCGAACGTCCGACGGAAGGTGCCCGAAGACATGATGGTGGAGCTCGGCCCCGCATCGTCGAACTGCACGCTGTGCGATCCGCAGGACATTCCGCCATAACCGTCGCCCGTGCACGTGTTCCACGTCCACGTGAGCATTGAGCCCGCGGTCACGCTGTCACTCCCCGGCGAGAAGTGATTGTTCGTGATGGTCAGACTGTTGCTGGATCCACTTGCGACCGGCGGCGGAGGGGGCGGGCTGGTAATGCCATTGGACGACGATCCGCTTCCGCCGCA
>PLMM01000379.1 GCA_003142495.1 Gemmatimonadota bacterium
TCACGAGTTTCCTCTCACGAGTTGCCTCTCACGCGCTCCCTCTCACGCGTCGCTGCGCGTCAGCACGCCCGCGTCCACCTGCCACCGCTCGAGCCGCGTGAACGCATCCGGAATGTCCGCGTCGCGCGGGACCGCGACGATCGTCTGCCCGCGCTCCTCGTGCGAGAGCAGCTCGAGAATGCGCGCCGCGCGCCGCGCGTCGAGCTCCGCGAAGGGATCGTCGAGCAGCACCAGCGGCTCCGCGCGCGTCGCCTCGCGCAGCGTCGCCGCCTCGAGCAGGCGCAGCGCGATCGCCGCCGTGCGCTGCTGCCCCGCCGATCCGTACGTGCGCAGCTCGCGACCCTCGAGCGAGAGTTCGAGCTCGTCGCGATGCGGCCCCGCGTGCGTGATCCCGCGCTTCACGTCGATCGGCCGCTTCTTCTCGAGCGCCTCGAGCAGCGCCCGCTCCGCATCGTCGCGCGTCGCGTCGAGCGAGCTCGCGTAGCGGAGAGTCGCGCTCCCGCGCTCACCGATCGCCTCGCACCGCGCCGCATACTGCTCGGCGTACATCTTCGCCCACTCCTGTCGCGCGGAGAAGATGATCGCGCCGTTCGCCGCGAGCGCCGGCTCCCACACCGCCGCGCACGCCTCGCGCGCCGCGTGATTCAGCCGCATCTCGCGCATCGCCGCGTTGCGACGCGAAAGCGCGCCACGATAGCGCTGCAGCGCGGTGAGATACGGACGCGAGCTGAGCGCGAGCATCACGTCGAGAAAGCGCCGGCGCTCCACCGGCGCGCCCGTCACGAGCACCGCGTCGCGCGGCGAGAAGATCACTGCGGGGAAGGCGCCGAGCGCGTCGGCCATGCGCTCTGGCTCCGCGCCGTCCAGCATGATCTTCTTGCGGCGGCCGAGTCGATCGAAGCCCACCGACACGTCGTGCGCGCGCGCGCCCTCGATCGTCGCCGCGAGGTGAAAGCCCGTCTCGCCAAACGTGACGAGCTCCGCATCCTGCGCGCCGCGCAGCGATCGCAGCAGGCGGAGATAGTAGATCGCCTCGAGAAAGTTCGTCTTCCCCTGGCCGTTCTCACCAACCAACGCGATCCCCGCCGTCGGCAGCGCGATCTCCACGCGCTTCAGATTCCGGAAGGCGCGTATCGAGAGCCGCCGGAGCGCGCTGTGCGCCACCGGGAGCTCCGCCACCCTGCCCACCGCAGCCGTCACGCGCCCTTGAACACTGCGGGGCGCTTCTCGAGAAAGGCGCCCATTCCTTCCTTCATGTCCGACGTCGTCGCGATGAGCCCGAAGCAGTTTGCCTCGATCACGAGTCCCTCCGCGAGCGTCGTGTCGAGCCCGCGATTCACCGCCTCGATGCAGAAGCCGATCGCCACCGGTCCATTCGCGAGAATCTGCTTGAGCATCGCCTCGGCCGTCGCGATCAGCTCCGCCGCCGGCACGACCTTGTTCACAAGCCCAATGCGAAGTGCCTCCGCCGCATCCGTCATCTCGGCCGTGAGCATCAGCTGCAGCGCGCGTCCCTTGCCGATGAGGCGCGGAAGGCGCTGCGTGCCGCCGTAGCCGGGCGCGATCCCGAGCTTGACCTCAGGGAGTCCCATCTTTGCGTTGTCCGATGCGATGCGGATGTGGCACGCGAGCGCGAGCTCGAGACCGCCGCCAAGCGCGAAGCCGTTAATCGCCGCGATCACCGGCTTCGGCGACTGCTCGAAGCGCGAAAATATCGCCTGCCCAACCATCGCGCGCGTGCGGCCATCGAGCGGCCCCTGCGTCGAGAGCTCGGCGATGTCCGCGCCGGCGACGAACGCCTTCGCGCCGGCGCCCGTGACGATCGCGCCGCCCACATCCTTCCGCGCGACGACCTCGCGGATCGCCGCGTCGAGCTCGGCGAGCGTCGCGTCGTTGAGCGCGTTGAGCTTGTCGGGGCGATTGATCGTGATCGTCGCGATGCGATCCTGAACGTCGAACGTGAGATTGGTGTAAGGCATAGTGGGGTGAGAGCGGCAGGAGTGAGCGGCCTTCAACTCCCGAAAGCTATACCGTCGGACTGCTTTTTGCTTTCCGGTTGAGGGCTATGAGTATCCAGTGGATCACGCGTCACGGCGGCAAGCGCGCGGGCTTCAGCTACAAGCATTCGCAGGGCCGGGCGGTGAGTGACGCGAAGCAGCTCGCGCGCATCAACGCGATGAAGATTCCGCCCGCCTGGCGCGACGTGCACATCGCCGCGACCACGCGCCCGGCGATCCAGGCGTGGGGCTTCGACGTGAAGGGGCGCAAGCAGTATCGCTATCACGAGCGCGCCGTCGCCGCGCGAGAGCAGCGCAAGTACTATCGCGTGCGTCGCCTTGCGCGCGATCTCCCGCGCATTCGCGAGTCGCTCTACTCGGAGATCGCGCGCGGGAAGGAGCTCACGCGCGATCGCGTCGCCGCGGCCGTCGTGCGCCTCATCAGCAAGGGCTTCTTCCGCGTCGGCAGCGAGCGCTACGCGCGCGAGAACCACACCTTCGGCATCTCGTCGCTGCTCAAGCGCCACGTCCGCGTCGAGAAGAGCGCGATCGCCTTCGACTTCAAGGGGAAGTCGAACAGGCAGCAGAAGCACGTCGTCGTCGACCGCGCCCTCGCGGCGATCATGCGCGCGATGCTCGAGTCGCCCGGCGCGAAGCTCTTTCGCTACACCGACGGCACGAAGTGGAAGAATCTCTCCGAGCGCGACGTGAACGACTACGTGCGCCGCGTGACGAGCGTGCGCTACACGGCGAAGGACTTCCGTACATGGGGCGGCACCGTACGCGTCGCAACCGTCCTCTCCGACTTGGGCGCACCCGCCAATGATCGCGAGGCGAAGAAGAATGTCGTGCTCGCGATTCGGCTCGTGAGCGCGGAGCTCGGGAACACGCCGGCGATCTGTCGCGCGTCGTACGTGCACCCGATCATCCTCGCGCGCTATCTCGATCACGGCGAGACGATCCTGCCGCGCGCGTCGGGGAAGACGCCCGGGGGCCACTATCCCGAGGAGCGCGCGCTCATCCGCTTTCTCGACGAGCACTTCCCCGAGCGCCGCAAGCGCGTGCGTGCCGAGGACAAGGTGGCGGCGTAGCTCTCACGCCGTAGCTTTCGCGGCATGCAGTCCGTACTCGCGAGTAACTCCGGCACCACCGGCGCGACGTGCCTCGTCATCGCCGCGGATGGTCGTGTGCTCGGACGCGGCTATCGCGAGATCCCGCAGCACTATCCGGCTCCGGGGCACGTCGAGCACGAGCCGCGCGACATACTGAACTGTACGCTCGACGCGGCGCGGGACGCGCTGAAGATGTCCGGCGTGGTACCGACGACCATCGGCATTACGAATCAGCGCGAGACACTCGTGCTGTGGAATCGCCACACGAGCGAGCCCGTGGGCCGAGCGATCGTGTGGCAGGATCGGCGCACCGCCGCGCGCTGCCTCGCGCTCGCGCCGCACGCAGAAGACATCGCGGCGCGCACCGGGCTGCTCCCCGATCCGTACTTCTCCGCGACCAAGCTCGAGTGGCTGCTGGCGCACGAGCATATCGCGCGCATGGCCGAGAGCGGCTCGCTCGCCGCGGGCACCGTCGACTCCTGGCTCATCTGGAATCTCACCGGCGGCCAAGTGCACGCGACCGATCCCACGAACGCGTCGCGCACGATGCTCTACGACATCCGGCATCTCGCGTGGAGCGAGCATCTCCTCGAGCTCTTTGGTGTTCCGCGCGCGCTGCTCCCCGAGGTGCGCGCGTCGAGCTCGGACTTCGGGCGCGCGCGCGGCACGTTGCTCGGGCTCTCGACGGACGTTCCGATTCACGGCGTTGCCGGAGATCAGCAGGCCGCGCTTTTCGGCCAGGGATGCTGGGAGTCGGGGCAGGGGAAGAACACTTACGGCACGGGCGCCTTCCTTCTGCTCAACACCGGCAGCGAGATCGGCGCGCCGGGTGGCGGGCTCCTCACCACCGTCGCCTGCGATGCGGGCGGCGGCCCCGCATACGCACTCGAGGGCGCGATCTTCGTCGCCGGCGCCGCCGTGCAGTGGCTGCGGGACGGACTTGGCATCATCGGTTCGGCGGCCGAGACCCAAGCGCTGGCGAGCGGGATCACGTCGAACGATGGCGTGTATTTCGTTCCGGCGTTGACTGGCCTCGGCGCACCGCACTGGGAGCCCGAGGCGCGCGGCACGATCGTCGGACTCACGCGCGGCACGACGCGCGCGCATCTCGCGCGCGCGGCACTCGAGGCGATGGCGTACGCGACGGCCGATGTGCTCGACGTGATGAAGGAGCGCGGGCGCTGCACCTTCGAGCGGCTGCGCGTGGACGGCGGAGCGACGGAGAATGAGTGGCTGATGCAATTCCAGGCTGACGTACTCGGCGTTCCCGTCGAGCGTCCCGACATGGCGGAGACGACGGCGCTCGGCGCGGCCGGTCTCGCGGGAATCGCGGCGGGCGTGTGGCCCAACGCGCGCGCGTTTCTGGGCACGCGCCACTTCCGCTCGTTCGTTCCGGGAGCACATGCGGAAGAGTCGCGCGCGGCACGCAATGGTTGGTCGCGCGCGGTGCGCGCCGCGCTCTCGTGGGCGAGGGACGGCGCATGACGCAACCTGCGCTGGCGCGACAGCTGGATGCGCACTGCGCAGCGCTCGGCGCGTGCCGTCAGTGCGGGCACAAGGATCCGGGTGTCGTCCCGATCCTGTCGCCGGCGCGCGCGCCGAAGGTGATGCTGATAGGGCAGGCGCCGGGGCAGGTCGAGACGAGCGCAGGCGAGCGCCGCGCGTTCGCCGGCCGCGCGGGGAAGACGATGTTCCGCTGGCTCGATCGCATCGGCGTCGACGAGGCGACATTCCGCTCGCGCGTCTACATCGCCGCGGTCACGCGTTGCTATCCCGGGCCGCATCCGTCGGGGCGCGGCGATCGGGTCCCGTCGCGCTTCGAGCAGGAGCAGTGCAATGGCTGGCTCGAGTCGGAGCTCGCGATCATCAAACCGAGGCTGCTCATTCCCGTGGGCAAGCTCGCGATCGAGAAATTTCTTCCGCCGTCGTCGCTCGATCAGCTGATAGGCAAGGTGCACGAGATCGAGCACGCGGGCGGCCGCTCGCGCGTGATCCCGCTGCCGCATCCCTCGGGCGCGAGTAGCTGGGTGAACGCGCCGCAGAATCGCGCGTTGCTCGAGCGCGCGCTCGATCTGCTCGGCGCCGAGCTCAGGGAGCTGTGGCCGGCGAGCGCGCTGCGCAGAAGCGCCTGATGCGCACGCTCATACTCGCCTTCGGACTGCACACGGGCGCCAAGGGTGGCGATCACTGGTTTGGCGCCGACAAAGCTAAACACTTCTTTATATCGGCCTTCGTCGAAAGCGTTACATATAGTGCGCTACGCTCGGTGCATGTGCGACACGATCCGGCATTGATCGCAGCGTCGACGTTCACGCTCGGCGTGGGAGTGGGAAAAGAGCTTTACGACCACCATTCCTATGGGCATTTCAGCGTAAAGGACCTCACCTGGGATGCCGGCGGCACGGCGACTGCCGCGACGGTGCTCGCGCACACGAGGTAATTGGCGCCGCGCAATACGATTGTACTACTGTAGGGAGCGGCCCCGCTCTATATTGGACGTGCTCGCGGAACCGATAGAACGGCAACCTCTCCCAGGGCCATTCATGACCGACTCCGCCAACGGGGACGCAAAGTCCACAGGCACCGACGAACGACGTACGAACGAGGTTCTTCGCGCGCTTGTGGGCGAAATGCTCGAGCGCGTGCGCGAGGTCACCCGTAGAACGTCAGCCTGGAGCGCGGAGGAGCGTGCGCAGGCGGAGCAGGAACTCGATGCGATCATGGCGCACGTGCGCCGCGAAGCCACCACGGAGCGGAAAGAAGATTGATCAGCCGGGTAGGGGGAGCTCAATGAAAGCACGCAATAAATTCCTGATCGGCGGCGCAGTCATCCTCGGCTCAGCGGCGTACCTCATGGTCACGTCGATTCGCCAGACGGGGGTGTACTATCTCACGCCGACCGAGCTGTCGTCGAAGATCTCATCCGATCCCTCGTTCTACGAAACAGGCGTGAAGGTGGGCGCGCGTGTCGTTCCGGGCTCGATCGTGCGCGATGCGTCGGGCAAGTCGATGACGTTCGCCGTCACTGACGGCGCGCACAACTATCCGGTGTCGTATCGCGGACTGCCTCCGGACACGTTCACCGACGGCGTTGATGTCGTGCTCGAGGGACGGCTCGCTCACGACGGCACCTTCCGCGCGACCACCGTGCTCGCGAAGTGCGCGTCGCGCTACGAAAACGCTCCGGAGAAATATCGCAGCGTGCCTGGCTACACGTCGGCACCTGCGGCCGCGCACTCATGATCCTCATTGGTGAGCTGTCGCTCTGGGTTGCGCTGCTCATGGCAACCTGGGGCGCGACGGTCGGCTTCGCCGGCGCGTATTACAAGCGTCGGGAGTTGATCGCGAGCGCCGAGCGTGCGTCGTACGCGACGTTCGCCTTTCTGATTCTCGCGGCGCTCGGGCTCTGGACCGCGCTGCTCAATTCCGACTTTTCCTTCCGCTACGTCGCGTCGTACACGAGCGCGAATCTGCCGTCGATCTACAAGGTCACGGCGTTCTGGGCGGGGCAGTCGGGATCGCTGCTCCTCTGGGCATTCATTCTCTCGGGCTACTCGGCGATCGCCGTGTGGACGAATCGCTCGCGCAACCGCGAGTTGATGCCGTACGTCACCGCGACGCTCTCCGCCATCACGCTCTTCTTCGTGATGACGCTCTGCTTCGGCTCCAATCCATACGAGCGGCTCGACTGGATTCCGCCGGACGGAACGGGGCTCAATCCGCAGCTGCAGAATCCGGGGATGGCGATCCATCCGCCAAATCTCTACCTCGGCTACATCGGCACCGCGGTGCCCTTCGCCTTCGCGATCGCCGCGCTCATCACGCGGCGCCTCGACGCTGGGTGGCTCGCCGCCGTGCGCCGCTGGACGCTGGTCTCGTGGTTCTTCAACACCACCGGCATCATCCTCGGCATGTGGTGGGCGTACGTCGAGCTTGGGTGGGGCGGCTATTGGGCGTGGGATCCCGTCGAGAACGCGTCGTTTCTGCCGTGGCTGATCAACACCGCCTTTCTGCACTCCATCATGGTGCAGGAGAAGCGCGGGATGCTGCGCAAGTGGAACGTGACGCTCGTCGTCTCCGCGTTCCTCATGGCGATTTTGGGCACCTTCATCACGCGCAGCGGCATCATCTCGAGCGTGCACTCGTTCGCGCAGTCGAGCGTCGGCTACTGGTTCCTCGGCTTTCTCGTGCTCGCGATTGCGCTCACCGTGTATCTCGTCGCGACGCGGCTCAACGATCTCGAGGCGAAGGCGGAGCTCGAGAGCCTCGTGAGTCGCGAGGCGAGCTTCCTCTTCAACAACCTGCTGCTCGTCGGAATCGCGTTCGCCGTGCTCTGGGGAACGCTCTTCCCAATTCTCAGCGAGGCGGTGACGAACAACAAAATCACCGTCGGCCCGCCGTTCTTCAACAAGGTGAACATCCCGCTCGGGCTCGCGCTCCTCGCGCTCACGGGCATCGGGCCGCTCATCGCGTGGCGCCGGGCATCGGCGGAAAATCTCAAGCGCCAATTCACGGGGCCGCTGCTCGCCGGCATCACGACGGGCGCCGCGCTCTTCGCGGTCGGGATGCGCGACTTCGGCGCGCTCGTCGCGTACACGCTGTGCGGCTTCGTGAGCGGAACGATCATCCAGGAATTCTGGAAGGGCATCGGCGCGCGCCGGCGGATGTACGGCGAGAATCCGGTGATGGCGCTCGTGCGCCTCGTCGCGCGCAACCGTCGCCGCTACGGCGGCTACATCGTGCACGTCGGCATCGTGATTCTCTTCGCGGCGTTCGCCGGGCTCGCGTTCAAGGAAGAGTTCGACGTCACGCTCAAGGGCGGCGAGACGTACGAGGCGACCGATCCGTACGGCAACCAGTGGCGCTTCGTGAGCCAGGGTGTGTCGCGCTACGACGAGCTCAATCGGCAGACGACGGCCGTGCTGCTCGACTCGTATCGCAACGGCAAGAAGGTCGGCGTGATCAAGACGGAGAAGCGGCAGTACATGGATAGCCGCGGCGCGCCGACGTTCCAGCCGGCCACCGAGGTCGGAATCATGGAAGGGATACGCGAGGATGTGTACGTCGTGCTCGCGGGCGTGATCGGCGAGGACACCGCGGAGATGCGCATCACCTTCAATCCGCTCGTGTGGTGGGTGTGGTACGGTGGAATGATCATGGCGGTCGGTGGTCTGATCGTGATGTGGCCGCAGGCCGAGAAGCGTCGCGCGCAGGCGGGGTACTCGACGGTGCTGCAGCCGGCGGAGCAGCAATCATGATGGATGCGTCGATGAATCGCCGCCGCTTCTTCGCGGCGTCCGCAGCCGGTGTCGCAACGCTCGCGATCGCGCGCGCGGCGCGCGCGCAGGAGGGCGCGCAGGAAGGGCAGGCCAACACCGGCGCCGCGAACACGGTGATGGAGAGTGACCGCTTCAAATCCGTGCAGCTCCCGAGCAAGGGCCCGCCGGTGATGAACCAGGCAAAGCGCGACGAGCTCGAGCATCACATCCACTGCCAGTGCGGCTGCAATCTCGACGTGTATACCTGTCGCACCACCGACTTCTCGTGTCAGGTATCGCCCGCGATGCACAGGGACGTGATGGCGCTCGTCGCCGGCGGCTACACGGGGCCCGAGATCATCGCGGCGTTCACGGCCGTGTACGGCGACCGCGTGCTCATGGCGCCGCCGTCAACGGGCTTCGATCTCGCGGCGTGGATCACGCCCTTCGTCGCGCTCTCCGCGGGGATCGGGCTTGTCTTCGTGGTGCTGCGTCGCCTGCGCGCGCCCGTGCTCGCG
>PLMM01000170.1 GCA_003142495.1 Gemmatimonadota bacterium
CGCAGACGTTGATCAAGGCGGTGGCGTTGTTTCGGTGAGGACGGGCGGGTAGCGAAAACCCACATCGCGATGGACGCGATGTGGGTTTTTGAACATCATGGGCCCTGCAGGGATCGAACCTGCGACCGTTGGATTATGAGTCCACTGCTCTAACCATCTGAGCTAAGGGCCCCTCTTTTTTCAAGCTACAGACTTCGGTCACAGCCAGATAGTGTCGCGCTCTCACCCCCGCGCCGCCACCTCGTCATACGCGCTCAGCACCTCCGCCCCACTCACCGTCGCCGCGCCGAGCTTCCCAACCTCCACCCCCGCCGCGAAGTTCGCGATCACCGCCGCTTCGGCCACCGTGGCACCCGCGGCCAGCATCACGGCGAGATACGCAGTCACTGTGTCGCCCGCGCCCACCACATCGTAGACCTCGCGCGCCGTCGTCGGCACGCGCACCGTCTCGCCCTTCGCGCCGACGAGCACCATCCCGCGCTCGCCCAACGTCAACAGCAGATTCGCAACGCCAAGGCGCTGCACCAATGCCGGCAGCGTCTCCGGATGCTCGACGTCCATCGTTGCGCCAAGTGCCGACTCGAGCTCGCGCCGGTTCGGCTTGAAAATCGTCGCGCCGCGATACGCGAAGAAATTCCGGTACTTCGGATCGACGATCACCGGGATTCCGCGCGCCGTCGCCACCGCGAGCGACTCCTCGATCACNNACCTGCTGCGCGCGCGCGAGCACGCGCGTCTTCGTCGTCGTCGGCCGCGACGACTCGACGATCGAAGCATCGGGAGCTCCGATCTCTCCTAGCATGAGACGCAGCGACGCCGCGCTCGCATCCGCGCCAACCACACACACCAGTTCGCAATGCGCGCCGAGCGCGACCACATTCTGCGCGACGTTCGCAGCGCCGCCGAGCGCCATCCGCTTCTCGCGCACCCGCACGACCGGCACTGGTGCCTCTGGCGAAATGCGATCGACATCGCCGCGCAGATAGACGTCGAGCATCGCGTCGCCGATCACGGCTATTTTTCGTCCCGCTGCGGCATCGAGGAGCGCCGACAGCCGGTCGCGCGCGAGAAGAGGTTGCATGGGCGGGTAAGCTACGGCACGCGAAGCACCCTCACTAGATTGATGCGCAGCGGGCTCGGGCACGCGCCTTGCCCTTTCACCACACCGGTTTGGAACTCCCCGGCAACGGGATCACCCTCGCGCGGGCTGCGATTGGCTGGCTTTTTCGAAAGCATCAATGACGGCGCGAAAATGCGGGTGCTGGCGGTCCAAGAGTATTTTGGACTCGCCGCGAAGGCCGTCCGCTTCATGTTCGCCCGACCGTTCTACCTCGGCGACGTGGTGCAGCAGATGGACGCGATCGGCGTCGAGTCCCTCGGCATCGTGCTCCTCACCGGTTTCTTCACGGGGATGGTGCTCGCGCTCCAGACGTCCGTGCAGATGGCGCAGTTCGGCGCCACGATGTACATCGGCCGGCTCGTCACCGCCTCGATGGTCCGCGAGCTCGGCCCGGTGCTCGCCGCGATCCTCGTCGCCGGCCGCGTCGGCTCCGGGATAGCGGCGCAAATCGGCTCCATGCGCGTCACCGAGCAGATCGATGCGCTCAACACGCTCGGCGTCGACCCGATCAAGAAGCTCGTCACGCCGCGACTGATCGCCGCGCTGATCATGATGCCGGTGCTCACGATTTTGAGCGACACGGTCGGCATCGGCGGCGGCAACGTGATCGCCACCGCGTACGTGGGCATTCCCACGGGGCTCTACTGGCGCACGGTGTGGGAGCAGATCGCGTCGGGCGGATTCATTCTCCACTACATCCCCGCCGACTTCGTGCAGGGACTCACCAAGCCATTCGTCTTCGGCGGCATCATCGCGATCACCGGCTGCTACTTCGGCATCAACACGAAGGGCGGCACCGAAGGCGTCGGTAACGCGACCACGCGCACTGTCGTCGTCGCGAGTGTCATGATTCTCGTCGTCGATTATTTCCTCACGCAGGTTCTGCTCTTCCTGTTCGGATGACCGATACGCCTGGCGACACCAAGGGCGCTCCGGCGCCGCCCGAGCGCGAAGAGGAACGGCGCGCGAATCCCGAGGAAGACGGCGAGCCGCGTCTCCGCAGGGCCGAGGATGAGTTGCGCGCGCGCTTCGCCGAGGAGCTGCAGGAGGGCGAGGAGACGCAGGAGCGTATCGGCGCGTCGCGCGAGGCAATCGTCGAGCTGGATCACGTCTCGCTCGCCTTCGATCGCCCGATCCTCGAGAACGTCTCGCTAGTCGCACGCCGCGGCGAGACGATCGTCATCGCCGGCGAATCCGGAACGGGAAAATCGACGATTCTCAAGCTCATCCTGCGCCTGTTGGCCCCGGACTCGGGGCGCGTCATCGTCGATGGCGAAGTGCTCAACGACGTCACCTACGAAGAAGCGCTCGTCATTCGCCAGAAGATGGGGATGGTCTTTCAGGGCGCCGCGCTCTTCGACTCGATGTCGGTGTTCGAGAACATCGCCTTTCCGCTGCGCGAGCACACGACACTCAACGAGGATGAGATCGAGGCGCGTGTGCGCGAGAAGCTCGAGTTCGTCGATCTCGAGCCGGATCGCGTGATGGGTCAGCTGCCGGCAGAGCTGTCGGGCGGAATGAAGAAGCGCGTCGGCATCGCGCGTGGCATGGCGGTGAATCCCGCGATCATGCTCTACGATGAGCCGACATCGGGGCTCGATCCGCTCACCACCGGCACGATCACTCGGTTGGTCATGAAGCTGCAGCGCGAGCTCAAGGTGACGAGCGTCGTCGTCAGTCACGACATTCGCTCGGCCTTCCGCATGGCGACCAAGATTGCGCTGCTCGCGGAAAGGAGAATTGTATTCTTCGGCTCACCGGAAGAGATGACGGCGAGCCAGGATCGGTACGTGCAGGACTTCCTCGGAGGAGTTTGAGGTCATGAAACGCTCTACGTTCATCACCTGGGACGAGCTCAAGGTCGGCGCGCTGATTCTGGCCGCGATCGCGATCCTCACCATCGCCGTTGTGAAGCTGGGCGAAGCGGCGGATCTCTTCACCAAGCGATACACGCTCGTCACCTTCCTCTCCAACTCGAACGGCTTGCAGAAGGGTGGCACCGTGACGCTCGCCGGCCAGCTCGCCGGCAACGTGAAGGCGATCGAATTCCTTCCTCCCTCCGGCGACACGACGCGCAATCTGCGCGTCACGCTCGACGTCGAGGTCAAGCTGCGCAACCTCATTCGCGAAGACTCGCGCATCAAGCTCAAGTCGCTCGGCCTCCTCGGCGACAAGGTGCTCGACATCTCGCCCGGCACGCCGCGCTTTGCTGTACTCCCCGCGGGCGACACGATCCAGAGTCTCCCCTCGCTCGACTACGAGGCGATGCTGACGCAGGCCAACGGCGCGCTCGCCGACGTCGTCTCGCTCACGCACGATCTCAAGTCGATCACGGGTGGCATTGCGCACGGCGACGGCACGATGGGGCAGCTCATCAACAGCCGCACGCTCTACGATCAGCTCAACGGCACGCTCACGCACATGAACTCCGTGCTCGGTCGGCTCGATCGCCCGAACGGGAGCTTCGGCAAAATGGTAGACGATCCGGCCCTCTACAACCATCTCGTCGACGTCACCGCGCAGCTCGACACCGTGCTCGCGCAGCTGCACTCGTCGCACAGCAGCGTGGGCCGGCTGCTCACCGACGACACGCTGTACACGCACATGGTCTCGGTCACCTCGCAGGCGGACTCGCTGTTGCGCGCGCTGTCGACGGGGAACGGCACCGCCGGTCGCATCATCAATGACCCGGCGCTCTACGACAAGTTGAACAAGACGCTCACCGATCTCGGCGCGATCCTCGAGGACGTGCGCAAGAATCCGCGCAAGTACACGAAGGGGATGGTCAAGGTCTTCTAGCGACGTCTGTCGCGACGCCGACGGCGGCGGTAAGCTGTCGCATCTCATGCGACCATCGAACCGCGTTGTCCTCGGCGTGCTGGCGTTGTCGGTAGTCGGCATCTCCTTCGCCGGGCCGCTCATTCGGCTCTCGCACGCGCACGCGGTCGTGATCGCGACGTGGCGATTGTTCTTCTCGCTGATCATTGTCGGCGTCGCGCTGATGGTCACGGGCGGATGGCGGCAGTGGCGCACGCTCGATCGCGCGGGGCTCGCGCTCGCGGCCGGCGCCGGTGTGCTCCTCGCACTCCACTTCTGGGCGTGGAACGCCTCGATCGCGCTCACCACCATTGCCGCATCGACGGTGCTCGTCGACCTCCAGCCCGTCATCGTCGCCGGCGCTTCGGCGGTGCTGCTCGAGGAGGCGCCCTCGCGCCGCCAGTGGCTGGGCATCACCCTCGCCGTGTGCGGCGCCGCGGTGCTCGGGTCGGCAGATTGGGGCGGCCCCGGCGCCCACAACAACAAGGCGTTCATCGGCGATCTGCTCGCGTTCGGCGGCGGAGTCGCGGGGGCGTTCTATTACCTTACGGGGCGTCGCGTGCGGCGGCGGCTGGACCTCTGGCCGTACGTGGCGATCGTCTACGGCGTCTGCTTTCTGACGCTGCTCTCGATCTCGGTGGCGGCGCATCTGCCGCTCATGCATCAGCCGCCGCGCGAGCTCGCGATCTTCGCAGCGCTGGCCGTCGGACCGATGCTGCTCGGACACACGGGGATGAACTGGGCGGTGAAGTACGCGCCCGCGTTCGTCGTGAACCTCACTGTGCTGGGCGAACCGATCGGCGCGACGATTTTGGCGGCGTTGCTGCCGGGAATTCGCGAGACGCCGTCGGGGCGCGCGCTCGCTGGCTTTGCGCTCGTGCTGCTCGGAATACTGGTCGCGGTGATGAACACCGCGGTGACCTCCGGAGGAAAGGCTGTCAGCGAATCGGTATGAGCTCGATGTAGTCGCCACGCGAGGGGATACGATCGAGTCGCGCCACCATGTGCACGCGATCGTGTGCGACGCCGAGGGCGAGATGCTCGGCAGCGCGGGCGACCCGTCCTATCTGACAGTGTGGCGCTCCTGCGCGAAGCCATTTCAGCTCTTTTCCTTCGTCGAGTCCGGCGGTTTCGACGCATGCGGGTGGGGAAGCGAAGAGATGGCGCTCGCGTGCGCGTCGCACGGCGGCGAGCCCGAACACGTCGAGCTCGCGGCGCGAATGCTGGACTCGATCGGACTCGAGGAGGGCGATCTCGCCTGCGGTGCGCACGAGCCGATGACGCGGCGGGGCGTTCGGCTGATGCATCAGGCCGGGCTTTCTCCCTCCCGACTGCACAACAACTGCTCGGGAAAGCACGCCGGGATGCTCGCCTTCGCGCGCGGGCAGTCGTGGTCGACGCTCGGCTACGAGCGCCTCGGCCACGAGGTGCAGAACCGCGCGCTCGCCCAGATTGCCCGGTGGAGCGGCAGCCCGCGCGACGACATGGCGCTGATGGTCGACGGCTGCGGCGTCGTGGCGGTGGGGCTGCCGCTCGGCGCGCTGGCGATCGCTTTTGCGCGCCTTGGCGCGGCGGCGGAGATGGGCGACGAGGTGCCGGTGCGGATTCTGGCAGCGATCGCGGCACATCCGTTTCTTTTTGGCGGAACCGACCGGTTCGATACGGTATTAGTGGAGGAATCCGCGGGGCGGCTGATCAGCAAGGTCGGCGCGGAGGGGGTGCACGCGGTTACCATACCTGCAGAGGGAATTGCAGTCGCGATCAAGGTGGAGGACGGCGCAACCCGCGCCCAGCACCCGGCACTACTGAAACTCCTGCAGCTCCTCGGCGTCCTGCCTGAGGAGCTTTCACCGCGACTCGCGGCCTTTGCCCGCACGCCGATCATGAATACACGCAACGAGCTCGTCGGCGAAGTACGCGTGGCGAGCTGACGTGCGCCAATTCTCGATACCTTCCGCGACATCACGATGACGTCTCTGACCGAAACGGAAACAGCTTATACCTCGCTCGATGCGCCAACGGCGCAGCTCATCGATCTCGCTGCGGTGCTCGCGGCGGGAGCGGAAGGCGAAATGCGCTCGTCGCTCGAGGCGGCGGCTAAAGGGAGCGTCGATCCCGTTTGGGTGGAGGAGCTGGTATTGCAGACGTACCTGTTTGCGGGATTCCCGCGCACGCTCAACGGCATGCGGCTGTGGCGCCGCGCGTCGAATCGAGTGGTGGAAACGGCGGACTTCGAGGAATCGCTCTCGTCGCTGTGGACGTCGCGCGGCGAGAAGACCTGTGAGGAAGTGTACGGTACGCTGTACAAGCGGCTGCGCGCGAACATCCGCAGCCTGCACCCTGCACTCGATACCTGGATGATCGATCTCTACGGCCGAGTGCTGGGCAGGCCGGGGCTCGATCTCAAGCGGCGGGAGCTGTGCATCGTGGCGGTGTGCGCGGCGCTCGAGCAGGATCGCCAGCTGCACTCGCATCTGCACGGCGCCCTCAACGCGGGCGCGAGCCCGGAAGAGGTGGACGAGACGCTTCGCATCGTGGCGCCGAGGATGAGTGCGGAGTCGAGTCATCGCTACTCGCTACTCTGGACGCGGGTGCGTCGCTCGTGACGTCGTTCATCGATCGCGTCCAGATCAAGGTCGCCGCCGGCGACGGCGGCTCCGGTATCTCGGCTTTCCGCCGCGAGAAGTTCATCCCGCTCGGTGGTCCCGATGGCGGCGACGGTGGCCGCGGCGGAGACGTGTACGTGCGCGGCGACTACAATCTTGCGACGCTCCTCGACTACACCTATCGCGACAAGTGGGCCGCCGAGCGTGGCGATCACGGGTCGGGAAACAACAAAACCGGTCGATCGGGCACGGACATCGTGCTGCCCGTTCCACCGGGCACGATCATTCGCGACACAGAGACGGGCGAGGTGCTCGGCGAGGTGCTCGCGGACGGCGACGAGATTCTCGTTGCCAAGGGTGGACGCGGCGGAAAGGGGAATGCGTTTTTCGCTACGCCAACGCACCAGTCGCCGCGCGAGTGGCAACCCGGCGAAGAGGGCGTCACGCGTACGCTGGAGCTGGTGCTCAAGCTCATCGCGGATGTGGGGCTCGTCGGGCAGCCGAATGCGGGAAAGTCCACGTTGTTGTCCGTGATCTCCGCGGCGCATCCAAAAATCGCGGACTATCCGTTCACCACGTTGTCTCCCAATCTCGGCGTGGTGCCGCTCAGCGATCATCGCTCCTTCGTCGTCGCCGACATTCCGGGGATCATCGAGGGCGCGCACGAGGGGAAGGGACTCGGGCTGCAGTTTTTGCGGCACATCGAGCGCACGCGCATTTTGGCGTTCTTGATTCCAGTCGATTCCATGGACTGGCAGGCGGAGTACGACGGGCTGCGCGCAGAGATCCGGAGCTATTCGGCGGAGCTCGCGGAGACGCCGCACTGTGTCGTGTTCACGAAGATGGATCTGCTCGGTGAGATGGAGCCGCCGCCGATCAGATCCATCTTCGTGAA
>PLMM01000192.1 GCA_003142495.1 Gemmatimonadota bacterium
AGAGAGTGCGAAGACACACGCGTCGTCGCTGAAGAGCGAAAGCTAAATCACTCTCTCCCTCGCCGCCCCCCACTCCTTGTGCCGCTTCGAGAGCGTCGTCGCATCGTACCTACCGTGCGCCGCCCACTGCCGTCTCCAGTGAGGCAGCGCAGTGCGCCATCGCCTGCGCCGGATTCATCTTCCCCCACCTCCGCTCGCTGCTCGCAGTCAACTTCGCGATTCGCCCCTTTACCTCGTCCGCGCGTCCTGCTTCGAAAAGATTCTTCATGAGCGCTAGTGAGTCGGCACGAGCTCGGTCCAACTCTGATCGATTTGCACGCGGCCATTGGGATCCAGCGTGTGGTCGTTCGTCTGGATCAGCGAGTTGCCATCGGTCGAGATCCACTGATGGTTGTACATGTTGCTCGCCTCGATCTTCTGCCCTGTGGACGGATTCACGAAGTCACCGCGATCCGCCGAGTAGAGCGCGGTCTGGTGCGCCGCGTTGTCGATCCCCTGCTGCGTCTCACGATCACGCGCCATCGCTGCGTCGGTGCCGGCCTTTTGCTGCGCCTGAAAGGCCTTCCCGTCCATGATCCGCTTATCGCCCGCAAGCTTGCCCGTACGCATCATGTCCTGAAAGGCCTTGTCGCTCGCGGCCTGCGCTGCGTCGAACTCCGCCTGCTGATCGGCCTGCAGCTTCTGCTGCCACGCGGGATTCATGTGCAGGGTACTCTGGATATTTGTGTACCCGGGCGACTTCATGTAGGCGTCGAGCTGACCCTTCGGCGCTCGCGTGATGAACTCGCTGCGCGACGTGCAGTTCCGATCGCTGAACGCAGGCTGGTTGAACATCGCGTTGAAGTGCGCCTCGGTGCAGTCGATGACGGAGGTGATCATCTCATCGACCACGTGACCGTTGCTCGTGTACTCGATCCAGATGCGCGCGCCATCGAGCACGAGCTTCTGCGGCGGCTGCCCGTAACGCGCGGCCATCGCCGCGTTCTGCTGCCGCGCCGACGCGAGCTGCTGCGCAAGCGCCGCGGTTCCGGCGGGAAGGAGCGGCCCGACCGAGAGAATCTTCGCGTTCGGGTGCATCATCGGCACCGCGATCGCGATGAGGAAATCCGCCGCCGTCTGGATCTCGACGACCGGACACTTCATCGCCAGCCACACCTGCTGCTTCGAGATGTTGGTGGTGTAGTGCCACGCCATGCCCGGCATAAATGCGAAGCNNCGAGCGCGCGACGGTGCCCGCGAATTTCCATCCGTCGGGAATCGCCATCGACATCGCGTTCATGTTGTACTGCGGGTCGATCACTTCCACCGTGCGCGCTCGCGCGTACGTCGCGGCGAGCAGCGGCATTCCAACGGCTGCGCAGAGAACGAGGCTTCCCATTCGCGTGGAGTGCTTCATGAACGACATCTCCTCAGGCGCGCGCGGTGGCGCGGCCAGCTCCAAATGTTGGGAACGATGGCGGGGTGATTCGCTGGGGAAAGTGCGCTTACGCGGCGATGAGCGCGAGAGCGAACGCGCGAGAATGACGCGCGCGCTCCGTAAAGATGTCTTTGTGCGTCGTCAGCCCGGCGGCGCGAGCTTCAGGTCGCCGGTGCGCGCATCGGGGACGATCTTCCATCCGGGCTTGAGTGTGAGCGTCCATCCGTCGCCGGTCACCGTACTCCCCACGCTCACTGCCGGCGCCACGACCACGAGCGCGCTCCAATCGGGCTTCATGAGCGCACCGTTCTTTCCCTCGATCACGCCCCACTCGTCCGAGATGCGAATCGTCGGATAGACCGTTCCCGCATCGCCGAGCGGCTGAAGATTTCTGGGATCGAACTGAACGTTCATCTTCCGGAAGGTGAGCGTGAGCACCGGCCCTTCGATGAACTTCCTGCGATTGAGCGCGAGCTGCGCCTGACGCTTTGCATCGCGCTCGACCTCCGCAGCGTGCAGCGCCGCACCGTCGTACTGGGCCGAACGCGTGGCCGCGAGCTGTGAGCCATTCGCCGCCGCTTTCACGTGCAGCGCGCGCGCGAGCATCACGTCGAAGCCCGCGCCCGACTCGAGCTGCGCGTGCCACCCCGACGCATAGCGATCGAGCAGCAATCCGTACGCGGGGCCGGTCGCGTACGCGAACGCGCGCACGATCGTCGCGTCGCTCACGTGCGCCGATAGATCGTGGAGCGCCATATCCGTCTGCAGCTCCGCCGTCGGATTCCCCACGCGCACCCCCGTATACTCGGCAAGCCCCTCATCCTGCTCGAGCCCGTGCTCCTGCGCCGCGGCGTTCGGGTAGAGTCGATAGCGCTCCGCGCGAAAGAGCAGCGCGTCCTTCGCGGCTTCCTTCCGATCGGCATCTCTCCCGGCTCCGATCGCACGCGCGAGCGCGCGCCACTCGAGCTGCATGTAATAGCGCCCGTTCATCTCGTCGAGATGCGCGTTCTCACCAACGTCGTGCTTCGGTAGCCCGAGCTGTCCCTGTATTCGGTGAAAGAGCTCGTGTACCATCAGCGTCGCACGCAGCCGCTCATCATCGGGAACGGGCCAGAGCATCTGCGTCCACCGAACTCCCGACCAATCGACGGCGGTGTTCGCCACGTTCTGATCGGCGGGGAGCACGCCGATGAACACACCATCCTTCTCCGACAGCGCGCCCTTCGCATCGCCCTGACTCGCGACGATCGATCTGCTCGGCGCAT
>PLMM01000029.1 GCA_003142495.1 Gemmatimonadota bacterium
TGGCGACCTGGCACGGCGACTACGCGTTGGCAACGCAGCGCGTAGACTCGCTCGCGAGCGCGCAGTCGGGGAGTAAGTATTGGCAGGCGAAGGTCGCCCAGGATCGCGGCTCGCTGGCCGCCGCGCAGGGGAAGATCGCCGAGGCGGAGCGGCAGCTGCGCTCGAGCGCGGCGCTTCACGAAGAGCGTGGCGCACTCGACCTGTACCTGAATCTCAGTATTCAGCTCGCGCAGCTCGATCTTCGATATCACAATCGGCCGGCGGATGCGATCGCAATCGTGACCGAGGCACTGGCCAAGCATCCGCTGCAGACGATCGATTCGAGCGATCGCCCGTACTCGCTGCTTGCCGCCACTTACGCGATGGCGGGACAGCCCGACGAGGCCGAGCGCCTGATGTCGGAGTATGCGCGCGCGGTGCCGGCGGGGCTCCGCGCTGGAGATCCGGATCGATTTGCAGCCGCCGGTCAAATCGCTTATGCGAAGGGTCGCTACGCGGAAGCCGCGAGCGCCTTTCGGGCAGCGGGGCAGGACAATCTGTGCGCGAACTGTGGCCTGTTCGATCTCGCGCAAACGTACATCAAGCTCTCCCAACCCGACTCGGCTCGCGTCGCCTTCGAGCGGTACGACAACCTTGGCGGAACGTTTCGCGTGATCTCCGATGCGAACTATTTAGCCGCTAGCTACCAGCGCCTGGGCGAGCTCTTCGAGGCGAAGGGCGATCGCGCGAAGGCGCGGGCCTACTACGAGAAGCTGATCGCGCTGTGGAAGGATGCGGATCCGGAGCTGCAGCCGATCGTTAGGGATGCGAAGGAGCGGGTGGCGAGGTTGAGCGGGGAGCATTAGCGGCTCTCGCACGCACGGCTCGCGCTCGAGTGCCGCGAGCACCTCGTAGATCGCCCAGAACGCAAAGGTCTGGCTACTGCCGTCAACCTCCGAACCTTGCGCCGCGCCCGGTGACCCGTAAGCTAGAGGCTTCTCATTCGGGCCAACGCGGCTGATGGGCGAGGCAGGTGACGGCGCACCAACTGTAGTGGCCAACCGATACCGGGTGAGCGAAGTGCTCGGCTCAGGTGCTTGGGGAATCGTATACCGTGCGATCGACATGCAGAACGACCGCGAGGTCGCGCTGAAGATCCTGCGCGTCGAATTCGCCGGTTCGGCCAGCGTCGATCGCTTCCGGCGCGAGATCGCGATCCTCGCCCGGCTCAATCATCCGAACATCGTCGCGCTCTACGATTCGGGTGAGATCGACGGCGCTCCTTGGTACGCGATGTCATACGTGCGCGGAGAGTCGCTGCAGGAGCGGCTCACGCGAGAGAAGGCGCTGCCGATCATCGATGCGCTCAACATCGCGCGCGATGTGGCCGTCGCGCTCGCGCATGCGCATGCGTCGAATGTCGTGCACCGCGACATCAAGCCGGGGAACATCCTGCTGCAGGACGGCCGTGTTTTCGTGGCCGACTTCGGCATCGCCCGCGCGATCAGCGGTGCGGCGAGAGAAGAGTGGAAGTCCTCATCGGGCTTTCAGATCGGCACGCCGGGGTACATGAGTCCCGAGCAGGCGGCCGCCGATGCCTTGATCGATGGGCGTTCGGACATCTATTCGACGGGTTGCGTGCTGTACGAAATGCTCGCGGGCGAGAAGCCATTCAGCGGCTCCTCGGCGAGCGCGCTCATGGCCAGGCACATGTTCGATCCGGTGCCGCGGCTAACCACGGTACGGCGAGCCCTGCCGAAGTCGGTCGAGGCGGTGGTGTACCGCGCGCTCGCCAAGTCGCCGGCGGATCGATTCAGCTCGGCGACGGAATTCGCGCACGTCCTCGAGGCGGTGGCGAAGGATCCGCAAACCTCCGTGGCGCAGTCGCCGCGCAAGGCGCGGCGCGCGGCGCTCGCCACGCTAGCGGTGGCGGCGCTCGTGGCGATCGCGTTGGTCGCTCGACCCTCATGGGAGCGCGCGGCCGACGCGCGATCGGTCGCGGCGGCGGACACGACGAGAATGGTGGTATTCCCCTTCGATCGCGAACCCGCCGTCGCTCCGCCACTCGATGTGGCACAATCCATCCTCCTCGCCATGCTGCGGTGGAAGGGCTTGGACCTCGTGGACCCAAGCGCGCTGTCGGAAGCGATGGCCTCGGAAGGTGGTACCGCCGTCACCGCATCCGAGTTTCGCGCTCTCGCGCTCCGCCTGCACGCGGGACGATTCGTTCGCGGCCGCGTGTGGCAAGACGGCGATAGCACACGCGTGCAGGCGATGCTCTTCGACGTTTCTCTCGGCGAGCGACAGCTGTTCGAGACCTCTGGAACAATATCCTCGAACTCGGCGGCGAATCAGGCGATGTTCGCGGCGCTCACGGATCGTCTGCTCCTCCGCGCTCGCGATTCCACCGAAATTGCCGATGGCGCCAACGGTACCACGTCGCTTGGCTCTCGCCAAGCCTACCTCCGAGGCAAGAAAGATCTCGAGAAGTGGGATCTGCAAGCGGCCGATTCAGACCTTGCGTCCGCACTGCGACTCGATGCCCACAACGCGGCGGCGGCGCTCTGGCTGGCGCTCTCGCGCAACTGGGCCGAAAAGGACACGGCAACCTGGTTCTACGCCGCGGAAGCCGCGGCTTCTCGCCGCGCCGATCTCTCGGCGAGCGATCAAGCAAAGCTCGATGCGCTTGCCGCCTTGGCGCATGGCGATCAACCGAGGGCCTGTCGGCTATGGGACGCGCAAACGCGTCAAGCGCCGTTCGATTTCGCCGTATGGTACGGTGCAGCCGACTGCTTGCTCTCGGACAATGTCGTGCTACCCGACGCGACCAGTCCCTCGGGATGGAAGTTCCGGAGTGGCTATCATTCGGCGCTCGTGCGCTACCAGCGGGCCTTCGCGCTGCGGCCTGCGGTGCTTCGCGCGCTTCGCCACGACGCCTTCGGCGACGCACAGACGTTGCTCAAGACGAGTGGCAACGATCTGCGCATGGGCGTGTCCCTTGGTCCAAAGTCCAACAGCTTCGCGGCATTCCCGTCATGGGAGAGTGACACGCTGTGCTTCGTTCCTTTCTCGTTCGCGGTCATCAGCAGCTCGGACGCGCGCGTGCTCCGTCGTCTTCCTCGCACCGTGGGCATCGCCGTGCGGGAGCAGCGACAGCTCTTCCGGGAAATCGCGGCAGGTTGGTCGGCGTCCGATCGCGAGAGCGCCGAGGCGGCGCACGCGCTGGCGTTGGCGCTCTTCCTGCTCGGGGAGCCATCCGCGCTCGACACGCTCATGCGCGCCAAATCGCTCGCAGCCGATCAGTCCGAGCGGCAGCGCATTGCCACGAGCGAAGTCTGGATGCGCCTGCAGTTCGCTCTTCCCGGAGATGCAGCCGCGCTTCGGCGCGCCCGAGAATTGGCGGATTCGCTCTTGAGGTCGCGGTCCGCGAATCCGGTGGATCCTACGACGTTGGCGAGCA
>PLMM01000149.1 GCA_003142495.1 Gemmatimonadota bacterium
GGGAGTCCTGCGCGGCGGCGGTCGTAGCGGCGCCGATCAGAAGCAGCACGGAGAGCAAGCGGGAGCTGGCGGTCATGTGTGCACGGTTGACGCTAGTGGCGCCGGAAGTTGGCCGATCGCGTGCAGACAGAAGTCCACGAGCTGATCGAGTACCTGGTTATCTGACAGATCGCGCATGAATGGGATGCGCGCGCGCTTCGCCGCCCACACGCCGTGGATGAAGAGCACGGAGTGGAGCATGCGTCCCGCGGCGAGTGGGTCGATGTCGCGGAACTCGCCACTCGCGATGCCGCGCCGCACGATGTCGCCGAGGATGCGCATCGAGCGCATGGGGACCTCCTCGATGAACTGCTCGTAGAGATCGGGGAAGTGATGCAGCTCGCTCAGGATGAGGCGATAGAGAATCTCGAACGATGGCGTGCGAACGTAGTCCCACGAGTGATGGAGATATTCGCGGAGCTGTTCGCGCGCGGTTGCGCTCTCCGTGATCATCGCCTCGACGGAGGCGATGTGCCGCGACGGGATCTCGCGGATCATCTCGCAGAAGAGCGCTTCCTTGTTCGGGAAGTAGAGATAGATCGTGCCCTTCGAGACGCCGGCGGTGCGGGCGATGTCTTCGAGCCGGGCAGCGGCGAGCCCACGCTCGCCGAACACCTCGAGTGCTGCGTCGAGGATCTGGCGCGGCCGCTCGCCGGGGAGGCGGCGCCAGCGCGGTGCGTTCGTATGTGCGGACTCAGACATCGTGCTCTAGTGTTGTGCGAGAGTAACTAAACGGCTCGTCAGTAGAGTTGTTCCCACGGAGGGAGCGCAGTCGGTAATATTATTGACTGACGAGTAAGTTACTCAATCAGGGCCATTGGTACAACCGGAGTGAGTCGGGCACGCGGCGGATAGGCGCAAAAAGGGGGCGGACGCTCTCGCGCCCGCCCCCTCCGTGCTCGCTCGACGATCTACTTTGCGGACTCGGCAGCTGGCTTCTCGCCGGCGTAATGCACATTCGTGAAGTGCACGATCGCGGTCATGGTGACGAGCAGGAGCACCGCTCCAATGATGAGCCCGGTAACACCAGCCTTCAGATCCCCTGCCTTCGGTGCGGCCATTTCGTCTCCTCGTTGTGCGGNNGCGGTGAGCTACGCGACGCGAACCGTCGTCATCGTGTCGTTCTGCGTGATCTTCTTCAGCACGTCGATGCCACTCGTGATCTTGCCGAACACGGTGTGGACGCCGTTCAGGTGCCGCGTGTTGTTCTCGTCGAGCACCATGAAGAACTGGCTGCCGCCGGTGTCCTTCCCGGCGTGCGCCATCGACAGCGCGCCGACGTCGTGCTTGTTCGGATTTCCCTTCGTCTCGCACTTGATGTGGTAGCCGGGGCCGCCCGTGCCGATGCGACGATCGCCCACGGGGAGATCGCGCGAGAGCGGGTCGCCGCCCTGCACCATGAAGTCGGGAATCACGCGATGAAACTTCACGCCGTCGTAGAAGCCGCTGTTCGCGAGCTTCTCGAAGTTCGCGGCCGCGAGCGGTGCATCCTTTTCAAAGAGATCCGCGACAATGGTGCCGCGATTGGTCTCGATCGTAGCGTGCTTCGTCATGTAATGAACCAGCCGTCGAAGGAAGTCGAAGGTGAACAGCATCCAAAGTTAATCATGCAGGGGGTGCGCCGCAGCATCGTCATGCAAGCTGGACCAGACGGTCCAGCGTTTCGCAGTCTCCGTTCAAGTCGTTTCATCAATTGTTACGACTCAATTGGTGCGCTGTTCTTAACTGTCCCGCGCAGGCGGGCCGTTAACAAGCTGGAAAAACGACTTGAACGGATTTTGAACGGACTTGAACGGAGAACAGCTGAGCAAACTCGCCGCGAACGAGTCATCACCGCCTACACGCGCGACGACGGGCATATGTCATTCAGCGGACAGATCTCGCAGCGCGGCGCGCGCGCGACGCAGATCGCGCGGCCGTGCTCGATCAGCAGATGCGACACCATCGTCCACTGCTCCGACGGAAAGAGCGGCATCAGATCTTCCTCGATCTTCACCGCGTCCGTCTCGCGCGTGAGCCCGAGCCGCTCCGAGAGGCGCGTCACGTGCGTGTCGACGACTATTCCGACGTTCTTGTTGAAGGCGTTCCCCAGGATCACGTTCGCCGTCTTGCGCCCGACGCCGGGGAGCTCGGTGAGCTCCTCCATCGTGTCGGGGACTTTGCCGCCGTGCCGGGCGACGAGCGCGTGCGCCATGCCGAGCAGGCTCTTCGTCTTGCTACGAAAGAAGCCGGTGCTCTTGATCTCGGTTTCGAGCTCCTCGCGCTCCGCATCGGCCATCTGTGTGGCGCTCGGGTAGTGCTTGAAGAGGCCGGGCGTCACGATGTTGACGCGCTTGTCGGTGCACTGCGCGCTCAGGATCGTCGCCACGAGAAGTTGATATGGATCCTCGTGATCGAGCGCGCAGTGCGCATCGGGGTACGTCGCCGAGAGCCGCTTGTAGTACTCGGCCGCGCGCGCCTTCCGCTCGGCCCGGGTGCGCGGCCAGCGCTCGCGGAGATGCGGGAGGAGCACGGCCTTGACCTTGGGGGACTTGGCCTTTGGAGTCGCCGGCTTCGCGATCTTGCGCGCCATCTTCTTCGCCACCTTCTTTGCCACCTTCTTTACTTTCATCGCGCTCTCCGCTTGCGTAAACGATCCATGATCTTCGCCGCGCGCAGCGTGTTGATCACATCCGCGGCCTCGAGCCACCCTTTGCGCGCGATCCCAACTCCAATCTCCATGTTCGCCAGCCCGCGTGTCGAGTGCGCGTCGGGGCCGATCTCGAAGGAACAGCCGAGCGACTTCGCGAGCTGACAGTGGCGCCAGTCGAGATCGAGGCGATGCGGATCCGCGTTGATCTCGAGCGCCACTCCATTCGCCGCCGCCCTCGCGATCACCGCCTCCATGTCGATCGCGTACGCCTCGCGGCTCAACAGCAGCCGACCCGTCGGGTGTCCCAGGATCGTGACGTGTGGATCGTCCAGCGCGCGAAGCACGCGCGCGGTCATCGTCTCGCGGTCCATCGAGAAGCGCGAGTGCACGCTCGCGATCACGTAGTCGAAGCGGTCGAGCAGCGCGGGGTCGTAGTCGATCTGCCCGTCCGCGAGAATATCGGCCTCGACTCCCTTCAACACCATGATCCCGAGATCGCTTGAATTCAAGAGATCTATTTCGGCGTGCTGCGCGATCACGGCCTCGGGCTTGAGCCCGCCCGCGTAGAACGCGGACTGCGAGTGATCGGAGATCCCGATGTACTCCCACCCCAGCGCTCGCGCCGCCTCCGCCATGTCGGCGATCGTCGCCTTGCCATCCGAGTAGTCGGAGTGGCAATGCAGCACGCCGCGAATGTCGCCCAACTCGATCAGCGCCGGCAGCGCATTCGCCGCCGCCGCGGCCACCTCGCCTCGCCCCTCGCGCAACTCGGGCTCGATGTACGCGAGCCCCAGCGCCTCGAAGAGCGCGTGCTCATCGCCAGTCGCGACGCGCGCGCCCGTCGCGTCGCGCAGCTCGTCCCCAACGATCGTGATCCCGAGTGTCGCCGCGTGCGCGCGCACGTCCTGCTCGTGCTGCGCGCTCCCCGTCGCGCGCCAGAGCGCAACCCCGAAGCGCTCCGGAGTCACGCAATGGAGATCGAGCACGCTCCCATCCACGAAGTGCATCGTCGCTGCGCCATCGCCGCGGATCTCCGCCTCGCGCACCCCCTGCGCGCCAGCGAAGTCCGCCGCGACGCGCTCCGGCGACTCCGTGCACGACGCCACCACGTCGATGTCGCGCACGATCTCGTTCTTCCGCCGCAACGAGCCCGCGAGACTCGCGCGCTCGACCGCCGGATGCGCGCGCACCGCCGCGAGCATGTGCTCCGACTCCGCGAGCGCACGTGGATAGAGCATGTACGCGCTGTTCGCGCGCAGATACGCGATCCCCTTCAGAATCTTCGCCGCCGTTCCCGCGCCGAAGTGCGGCAGCTTCGCCAGGCGGCCATCACTCGCCGCCGCCTCGAGCGCCTCGAGCGACGACACGCCGAGCCCCTCGTGGATTTTCTGGATCTTCGCGGTGCCGAGCCCCGGCACGCGCAGCATCTCGAGCAATCCCTCAGGCGTCTCGGCGCGCAGCTGCTCGAGGTAGCGCGACTCCCCGCTCTCGACGAGCTCCCGAATCGTCGAGAGAGTGGCGGGCCCGATTCCCTTGAGCTCCGCGAGCGCCCCGGTCGCGAGAAAGGGAGCCAGATCGTCGGTCTGCACGGCGAGAATCGCACGCGCGGCGTTACGGTAGGCCGCGCTCTTGAATTTGTTCTCGCCCTTCAGCTCAATGAAGTCGGCGATCTGCGAGAGCGCGTGCGCGACGGAGCGGGGGTCCATGCGCTCACCGCACGCGGACGTACGGGAGCTGCGTCACTCCCTCGCCGCCGGTCTCCTGCACGCGCTCGAGGCGATCCGGATGCGTGTCGAGATAGTGAAAGGCGCGAATCACCAGCGCCTCGAGCTCGCTCGTCGTCGCGAGTGTGCGATAGCCCATCCGCTCGCCGCCCGGAATCGCATTCGCGTACGCGACCCCCTCCGCGCGCCACGGATGTGCCGCGCGCGCGCGGACCTTCGCCGGATCGAGATCATCGCGATACGACACGAGCGACACACCGGGCCGATCGGGGCGCAGGCCGAGCACCATCTGCACGCGCAGATGCGCGCCCGAGTCCGCGCGCTGCTCGGTCTCGAAGGCAACCGCGAACATCCCATCGAGTGGTTCGTATGGCGCGTCGGCGCTCACGCGCGCCCACAGCTTCTGATAGGGAAACTGCAGATAGCTCGCGGGCGGGCCGGCGAAGATCCAGTCGCCCATCTCGTAGTCGGGTTCGGTGAGCTGCGCCGTCACCGGTTCTTCGAACGAATACAGGCGCCGGCCAAAGCTCCAGAACTGGTAGCCCTGATAGAGAAGCTCGCCATACTCATCCATCGCGGCCGGATCCGCATCGTCCGTGACCATCTCGCCGAGCGCGGCGCCGGCGTGGCCGAGCAGCAGAAACTGATCGCGCCTGTGCACATCCGAGCCGCGCTGCTCACCCTCGGCGCGTATTGCCGGGAAGTCATCGCGCTCGAGCGGCTCGAGGATCAGTTCGTACGGAGTGAGGCGAGCGGGCACGCGTTGCGCATTCGCAGGAATCAGGGCTGCTCCTCGACGCCGGCGGCATCGCGCAACCGCGCAACGAGCTCGTGCAGCTGATGCTCGGTGTAGTCGATCTCCTGTGCCGCGCCGTCGAGATCGATCAGCCCTGCGCGCATCGAGACCGCCACCTGATTGAGGTAGCGTACCTTGCGCAGAATCTCATCGGTGACCGCGCGCAGCGAGAGATAGCGTCGCTTGTTGACGGTGGCGCGGCGATGGCGCGCGAGCAGCTCCGGCTCGGTGAGCGCGCGAGCGGCGGCGATCACTTCTTCGGTGGTGCGCCCTGAGATGGTGCCGCGATCGGGAATTCCTGCGTCTTCCCATTCCTCTTCGGCGAACCAGAGCCGGCCGACGTGCTCGATCCCGTCGAACGAAATGCTCAGCGACACCGCGAGTCGTCGCTCGTCAGCGGTGATCGTCGCGATTTCCCGTTCGATCGTATCGTCCGCTGGCGTCATGGCTGGGCTCTCGTGCGCTGGAGAAAGTCGCGAACCGCAGCGAAGAATGCGTCCTGGCCTTCAACGTAAGGGACGTGGGCGCTTTCGTCGAGGACGACGAGCTCGCTCGCCGGGAGCGCCGA
>PLMM01000243.1 GCA_003142495.1 Gemmatimonadota bacterium
CCGCGGCATCCGCGCCCCGCAACATCTCGCGCGCCGCATCGGCCTCGCGCGCGAGCCCCGCGCGCGCGGCGTCCGCGCGCTCGAGCATCTCACGCGCCTCGGTGAGCTCCGCGCGGCGGCGCAGCGGCCCGGGCCCCGGCGCCGACCCCGGCAGCCACACCGCACCGCGCGCGTCGACGAAGGCCGTGCCGCCCTCTTCCTGCCTTACATGCCCAAGCAAATTCCGTATCCACGACTTCGCCGGCTCGGCCGTCTCCACCAGCTCCGCGAGCGTTCCCGACTCCGCCTGCTCCTGCTGCGGCGCATCTTGAGGCAGAAGCAAGAGCGGTCCCGGATTCACGCGTGCGTGCCACGCGCGGATCGAGTCCGCCGCCGTGCGATCGCGCACCAGAATCGCGTGGACCGTATTGCCGAGGAAGCGCTCGACGGCCTGCGCCGATGCGGCGCCCGTCGACACGAAATCCGAGAGTGGGCCGAGCACCGCGCCCTCGCCGAACTGATCGCGATCCTTGAGCAGCTGCGCGGCCGCGGGTGCGAGACCGACGCGATCGCGCTCGAGCGCCTCGAGTCCGTTCACCTTTCCCTGCAGCGACGTCCATTGCTCCTCGGCGCGCAAGCGCTCGGTGCGCGCGGTGCTCTCGCGCGCACGCGCCTCATCCGCGCCGGCGCGAGCGGCGGTGACGCTCGCGGCCATCTCGGCCGCCGCGGCGTCCGCCTCGTCCTTGTGGCGATCGGCGAGATGCAGCTCGTCCGCCGCGGACTTCACCGCGTCCGATAGCTGCTCGCGCTCCGCACCCAGCTGCTCCGCGCGCTGCGCGAGCTCGCGCTGCTCACGCTCGGCGCTCTCGCGATCGAGCTCCAGGCGGCGACCTTCGTCGCGCAGCTCGCGCGTGCGCCGCTCGTGCTGCTCGAACGCCAGACGCGCATTCGTCACCGAGGTGCGCGCGCCCTCTTCTGCGCTCGTGCGCGCGGCGAGCGTCTCGCGCGCACCACCGAGCTCGCCCTCGAGCTGGCCGCGCTCCTGCGCAACGGAGTTGCGATCCTCGGCGAGGCGATTGCCGAGCTCTTCGCCCGAGCGACGCTCCGCATCCGCGCGCTCGCGACGGGCGAGCGCGTTGCGCTGGCGCTCCTCGGCCACCTTGAGCTCACTCTCGAGTTGCATCGCGTTCGCGCGCTGCTCGGTGACGAGGCGCGAGAGCTCCGTGCGCCCGGCTTCGGCCGCGGTGCGCGCGCCGTACGCGCTCTCGCGCTGGCGCTCGACCTCGTGCACGCGCTGCTCGGCGATCGGAAGCGTCTCGCGCAGCGATGTCACCTGCAGCTCGAGGCTGGCGAGCTCCGTCTGCCACGCTTCCATCTCGCGCGACACGAGCGTGATCTCGGCGACGAAGCGGCGCGCCATCAGCTCGCCGTGGCGCTCGGCCTTCCTGCGCTGGCGCGACAGCGAGCGCACCTGGCTCTGCACTTCGGAGATGAGATCGTCGAGGCGCGAGAGATCGACCGTCGTCTCCTCGAGGCGTCGCGCGGTGGTGCGACGGCGATCGCGATAGAGGCCGACGCCGGCGGCTTCCTCGAACAGCTCGCGGCGATCGTCGGGGCGGTCGGAGAGCAGCGCGTCGATCATCCGCGCTTCGATCACCACGCCGCTGTCGGCGCCCAATCCCGTTCCGCGTACCATGTCGNNGCCGTTGAGCATGTACTCGCTCTCGCCGCTGCGCGACAGGCGGCGCGTGATGACGACTTCCTTGAAGGGCACCGGGAGCGAGCCGTCCTCATTCTCGAAGTGCAGCGACACCTCGGCAATGTTCACCGGACGGCGCGACGACGAGCCCTGAAAGATCACCTCCTCCATCTTCGCGCCGCGCAGCGTCTTCGCGCGCTGCTCGCCGAGCACCCAGCGAACGGCGTCGGAGACGTTGGACTTGCCACAGCCGTTCGGGCCGACCACTGCCGTCACGCCCGGCTCGAAGAGGATCGTCGTGTGATCGGCGAACGACTTGAATCCTTGCAGCTCGAGCTTCGTCAAACGCACTAGAAAGGTCTCCCGGTCCGAATCGCTACGGTCGGCTTATCGCCGTTCGCCTTAAAGCTAGTGACCAGTGGCTGGGCCTGCTCGACTCCGCGGAATGCTCCTGCGTACAACGTCGCGCTTCCATCCGACTGGAGAAGTGGGTATACCGGCAGCCCCTTCGAGAGATAGGCGCGCACGAACATCGATGCCTGATCCTGCGACACGCCCTTCTGAATCACGACGGCGTACGGCAGCTTCACTACGTGCGCGGCGGCCGCGTTGCGATAGTGCTTGTCGCGCACGGCTTTGAGCAGCGAGTCCGCGCCGGCGGAGTCGGGCGACGCGCCGGCGAGCACGATGTATGACAGCTGTCCGTCGGCGCGCGGATACGGCGCGAAGGTGACGACGGGGAGGCCGCGTCCCGCCGCCTGATCGAGCTCGCCGTTCGCGCCGGTGACTGTCGAGACATCGGCGAGCACCACGGCGTACGGAGTACCGGCGCTGTCTGCGTCCGGCGCTGCGGCGAGTGACGCGGAGTCGTGCGGCGCCGCGGCGGGCGCGATGGCCGCAGGAACTGCGAGCGCGGTGGGCGACGGAGCGGCGATCACGTGCGCCGCGGGATGCGCGCTGTCTGGCTTTGCCGCGAAGGAGTCGGCGCCATCGTTGCGCGAGAGCATCGACGTCGTGACCCACGTGAGCAGCCCCGCAGCGATGAAGGCGCCGAAGACGATCGCCACCCAGAAGGAGATTGCCTTCGCGCTGCCGGTTGGTGGCGCCGAGGGGCCGGTGAACTCCTCCTCGCGGGCCCACGGCGGCACGAGCGCGGGCTCGCTCTCGTGCGGTGGCACTTCACCCGCGAGCTCGTGCGGCGGAAGCTCCTCGCGCTGCTGGCGCACTTCGCGCGTGGGCGCCTCGTCGCGCGACTCCTCGCGCTCGAGCTCATCCTCCGCATCTTCGGGAACGGCCGCGATGGCGCTCCAGTCGTGGAACGACGGGCGGCTCGGTGACAAGGGGTCGCTCGGTGGCGCGGCGGGCTCGGGCACCGGAACCGGCGGCAGCGAGATGGGCGTCGCGCGCCCGAACGGCGGCGGTGCGCTCGGCGTCGGCGCGGCGACCGGCGTCTGCGGCGCAGCGGGAGTGGGGCGCGCGGGAGTCGGCAGCGATGTCGACGCGCGCGGCGACTCGATCGGCGCGACCGATGGCGGCGTTGGTCGCGCAGGAATCATTGGCAGGCGCGCATGCGCGAGCACGCGTGTGCCCGGCGCCGCAGCGACGTTGCCGACGAGCACCA
>PLMM01000002.1:0-5780 GCA_003142495.1 Gemmatimonadota bacterium
CCGGCCGGCGCGGCCCAAGAAAGTCGGAAGCCAACCTCGAACCGGCCCATCGCTCGGCCATCCGTAAAGAAACGCCGATGCGCCCCGCGGATCTTGAGCGTCCAGCCGTTGGTATCGCGGAGGGCAACTTCGGGAGGCGTGCGGTGAAAGCGCACGAGGTTCTTCAGGTCGCAGAAGAGTGACTCGCCAGTCCATCCCGTAGTCGGGCCGAGCTTCCGCCGGCGCACGACGCCGAACGATCGGATGAAATCGTATTCGATCGGAGTGTCGGGCTGCTCGAGCGGCGGATGCGCGGGATTCGAAACCGGCACGGCGACAGCTGCGATCGCGGCGGCCGCGGCGCGTTTGCGCGACGTGTCGGGAAATGGCAGCGCAGTCGGCCACGTCGGCCGCTCGAGTCGCCCGGTGGGATTCACCAGGAAACGACGCGCATCGACGAGAGGAAATTGAACCAGAATCAGCATGGATACTCGACGAAAAAGCCTCCCCTAGCCCAAGCAAATCGGAGAGGCCCCAGTTGCGGTATTAACCGCTTTTGGTATCGAAATGCATCCGCGTAATCGGTTCACATTCGAGTTCCCCGATGAGCTGCGCCTCAGCATTTTTTGCGAACCGGCGGTCCACCAAGCCCGCTCCACAGCCGCGCCCCCATAATGACCGCGTCGATTTCACCTGTCAACGGCGAATTGCGCTCCGCCGCTACTGATCCCCTTTCGGATAGAGCGCGCTCGCCTTCGCTGGATCGATCGGCTCGCCAGCGAGCGTGAGCGCGCGAGCGAGCACGACGTCTCTTCCCGCTGCGAGATCGTCAGCGGTTGGCAGAAGGAGCACGTCTGGTGTGACCCCAACGCTCTCGAGACGACCGTCGTCGGACATGACTACGTCCGCCTCGGTGACTTGAACTCCATAGATGGTAGCAGTCTCCATGCCGAGTCGGAGCGTGTGGTATCTCGCACGCATCACGGCGCCTGCGGTGCGATCGCCCAGAACCTTCCCGCGACTGGAGAGCTGGGCGTTGCGCGCGAACATTTCTGACGACGAGGCCGAGCGGCTGTCGGTGAGCACGAAGAGTTGACCCGTGAAGGCGTCGTTGCCGGCACCCTTCGCCACGAGACCAGAGAGCTTGCTGCGCTCACGCGTTCTTCCGACCAGCACATCATCGTGATTGAGCTGTGCAATTACCTCCAGCAGGATTCGCTCGTAGCCGCCGCCGTTGCCGCGAAGATCGAGGACGAGCGCCTTGCGGCCGCGTGCGCGCTTGAATGCGTCGTGGACTTCGTCGAGGCCGATATCGAACGTTGGCATCTTCCACACGAGGACGTCCTTGCCCACTTCGACGGTCACCCCTCGATACTCCTCCTCTTCCTTCTCGCCCTCGCGCACGAGCCGCCCGATATCGCGGCCGCCATCTGCACCGGTCAGATCCACGATTTTGCTGCGCTCGCGCACTTTTGACGCGAGATCGAGCGTGCGCGGCTCGCCGCCCGGCGCACGCGCAACAACTCGCAGGCTCGGCCGCGGGCTCAGGATCCAGAAGAGGTAGTTGATCTGCCAGAGATTCTCGCGCGTGGGTGCAATGCCGTTGATGCTCAGCACTTGATCCCCGCGATGCACGCCCTGGCGTTCGGCATCGCTTCCCGGCTTCACTCGAAGCATGAAGCAGGAGTCGCCGACCATTGCCATCTCCCAGCCGTATTCCGCCTGCACCGTTCGCGGCGGGGGACCGAAGAACTGTGCGAGTCGTGCAGCTCGAGAGTGAACCACGCGATGGCCGCGAGCGCTGCGTCGATCGAATGCGCGTCATGGATGCGGGCCGCAGCCGAATCGTAAACGGCGGAGAGATTCATTCCGCCGTACGTCGAGTCGTAGTAGCTCTTTGCGATCTCCCCGCGCACGCCGTGGAGCATCTCCTCCATCTTCTTTCGTTCCGGACCACTCATGTCCTGCGCGTGGACGACCGTCGGGCTGCCTGCGGCCAGGCCGACGCAGGTGATCGCAATGGCAGAGGCGACGCGAGCCAGTTGCGCAATTGAGCTCATTTGCTTCACTCCGGGGAGGTTTGCACTCTCGTCGCGCACACGATAGGGTAGAGTGTGCGTCGCGTGCAAGCACATCGTCCTTCGAAGCTCGAGTAGTTGCGTTCCCTCGCGCTCGGCCCTTTCTGGTGATCAAGATGAGAAACGTCGCAACCTTCCCTGCCACGTTTTGTCTATGCGTATTAGTCGCCTCCGGAAATCGCTCCTCGCGGGGCGCCGTGTCGGACACCGCGGCGTCGCAGACTCCCGTGGTGGACACGATCGCGCGCGTGTATGCAGTCGTGGAAGGCAAGAGTTCTCTCTTGTACGTTCGCCCGGCGAACGGAAAAGAGCCGCATCGCCTCACGAACAGAAAAGGCGGATGGGAGAGTGGAGGCGTCTTCAGTCGCAACGGCGCTCTCATAGCTTATGCGACCGCAGATGAGCCGTACTCGCACTCGGAGGTTTGGATCTCCAAAGCGGATGGTACCGGTGCGCATCGCGTTTCCGCCGCGGAGGAGGATGCTCTCACGCCGCTGTTCGGCGCGGGCGACAGCTCGCTGCTCTATATCAAGTCTGGCTTCTACGGACACTATTCACCAATCGCAGGATCGAGACGGCACAAGCTCGACGTGATGAAGGTCTCGCGTGCGGGCGATGGTGCAGCGACGAGCGCGCCCGTGCAGATGACACAGCAGGAGTTTTACGAGGTGAATTCGCTCTCTCTTTCGAACGACGGAAATCAATTTCTCCTGTGCACATCGGCGTACCCGATCGGTTCCCTCCTGGAGGAATTCGAAGAAGCGAAGCCGCTGCGCACCGGAAGGATTTTCCAACCGCACATCCCCGGCGCTCCGAGGACACCATCCGACGACGGCGAATCGATATTTGGAGAAGCGGGATATACCAAAGACAGTCTCGACATCGTGTTCACTGCGGCGTCGCAGGGAAAGAGCGGGAACTATGACTACAATGTCTATCGTATCAACGGCGTCACGGGGGACGACCTCGCTGCCCTTACGCATGACACTGGAGTGATCGACGACATGCATGTAGATCGCGATGGGATCATCGTCGTCAGGCGAGGAAAGCACTTTACACTTGTCGATCCGTACACTGGGGCGCAGAAGGAAGAAAAGGACTTTTGATCCCCGTACGCCACACGCAAAAACGCCCCGCCGAATCTCCCCGGCGGGGCGTTTCTCTCTTCCCTATCCGATCGCCTACTCGCTCGAGTCCACGTCCTCATCCATGTTGATCGGCGCGGGCGCATTCTCCTCGTCCATCGGAATCACCTTCGACGGCGTCTCCGGACGCGGCGGCTGATCTTCCGGCACGTTCGTTACCGTCAGCACGATCCGACGATGAATCGGATCCACCTCGAGCACGCGCATGTCGAACTTCATCCCCTCGTACACATCGTCCGCGGGATTCACGACCGGCTTGCCAAGGTTCAGCTGCGAGATCGGCACGAAGCCCTCGATGTCGTTGCCGATGTCGACGACGACGCCCTTGTCCATCAGCCGAACCACGGCACCGCTGACATCCGTGTTCACCGGATAGCTCTCACCGATGCTCAGCCACGGATCCTCGATCGCCTGCTTGAGCCCCAGCGAGATTCGCTTGTTCTCCGCATCGATGTTGAGAATGACGACGTCCACCGCGTCACCCTTCTTCACCACTTCCGACGGATGCTGCACACGCTTCGTCCAGCTCATGTCGGAGATGTGGATCAGCCCATCGATGCCCGGCTCGATCTCGACGAACGCGCCGAACTCGGCGATGCGCGTCACGCGGCCGGCGCACACCTGGCCCACCTGGTACGTGTCGTGGACCCGGGACCACGGATCGGGCGTCAGCTGTTTCAACCCGAGGGAGATCTTCTGCTTCTCCTCGTCCACGCGCAGAACCTTGACCGTGATCTCCTCGCCCGCTTTGACCATCTCCGCAGGGTCCGACACGCGGGACCACGCCATCTCGGACACGTGGAGGAGGCCCTGGACACCTGCGCCGAGATCGACGAACGCGCCGAACTCGCGGACGGAGGTGACACGGCCGGTCATGACGGCACCGGGGACAATCTTGTCGCGGACTTAGACGGCGTTCGCCCGCTGCTCGTCCTCGAGGAGCGCGCGCCGGGAGACGACAATGTTCTCGCCGCCTTCCTTGTACTCGATGATCCGGAATTGGTAGACATGCCCATCGTGCGCCGACGCGTCCGCGCCGCGGACGTCGATCTGGGAAATCGGGCAGAACGCGCGCTGCCGGCCGATGCGCACCTCGTAGCCGCCCTTTACCTCCCGTTCGACCTTCCCTTCCACCGGCAGGCCGCTTTGAAAGGCGGCTTCGAACTGCNNCTCGCCGTCGGCGTTCTTCAGTTCGGCGATATCCATTACCGCCTCACCCTTGCGACCAACGTCGACTAACGCCACCTCCGGGCCGATGGCGACGATCCTGCCCTCAACGAGTTCGCCTTGATCGAGGCGCTTGGCCTGGGTCGAAGCCTCGAACATCGCGGCAAAGTCTTCCTCGTGATCACTCACGGCACACTCCTCGTCATGATTGGGCTTCGCCCGCCGGCGCTCCTTCCCTCGCGCACGAACGGACACCCAGCGATTGTACCAGCAGGATCGAAACATAAGAAGACGAACTCAATAGCCTGCCAGCAGCAACCAAGCCGGTTCCGGCGCCGCATTCGGTATAGCTGGAGCTATTGTGGCTGCACAGGCCATGCAGAGCATTTTGTTCGGAATACCCCCCTCGATGCTCGAACCTACTTCATCACCGGTGCAGTACTCATCGCCCTTATGGCCGCAGCCACCCTGCTGCCGGCCAAACGGGCGGCGAGTATCGAACCCATACGCGCGCGGCGACCCGAATAAGCCAGCGCCTATCTATGGCATTTTGGATCATCGGAGAATCGTTCATTGTGGGGTTTTCATATCTTCTTTAGCCCGTCGGTCACATTCCCGGAGGCTTAGCGCCCTTATAATGGGCTACTCGTGGAAGTCCAACCCCTGACGCCCCCGAAGTCCCCCAGCGTTTACCAATCGGTGCGCGTATCGCCACGCCGGGCACTTTGATGTGCGCGGGCCCACTGTTAGAAGTGCAACCCCTGGTTCCCCGGAAGTCCCCATCTGGGAAGTCACCCTCGCATGGATCAGTTTGGACCTCGGCTAATAGGAGTCGCGGACATGGCGGTTCCTCTTTGCCGATCCGACCTCGAAGCCACTCCGCTTCATTAGAAACGCGCTGACGCCCAATTTCAACGTGCACCGGAACCTCGCCGCATAGGCTGATTCATTGCTGTTGGCGGCACAGATGCAGGCCCCGAACAGGATCCGGCCTGAAAAGTCGCCTTCCCATCGACTGGTCTACCGCTGGGGTTGGATTCCGAGTTGGAAGGGCGTTCGACTGCACCAGGTTGATACCGCGGACGCGCGCCATGAAGTCCTCCGGCAGCTCCGGCACGGTGCCGTCCCGGGCTTCGAGTGTCGCGCTTCTCCGGAATGTCGGCATCGCTCCGCTCTCCCGGCTTCACGCCCCGGGCGCCGTCACTGCACCAAACCCTTCTCAGGCTCCCAATTCTCCAAATTCTCGCCCGACGTAAGTTCAATGAGATCCATCGCATCACTCTGTCTTTTTTGCCATTCTCTCTCGCGCCAAACTTGCCGTCTCTACTTTCGCCTCGATCCCCAAATAGCGCCGACCGCAGCGGCGCGCTGCGAGAAGCGTGGTTCCCGATCCGCACATCGGGTCGAGCAC
>PLMM01000002.1:5838-6996 GCA_003142495.1 Gemmatimonadota bacterium
TCTCGGCACGACGCGAAGACGTCCGGCAAAGCATAGTTCGGCGCATAAGCTAGCATGCTCCCCCCCGGCAGCAGGACGCGCTTCGCCAGCCTTGCGGCTTCCCCATAAAGCTCGAGGCTGGCCCGATCGTAAGGCGGATCCGTGAAGACCAGGGCCACGGATTCGGCGGGAATGTCCCGCCCGGCCTCGCGGAAATCACCCAGGATGATTCCCTCGGCCTCGCGCGGGATTTCTTCCGCCGCCATCCCCGCGACGATTCGTTTCGCCTCAAGATAAATCTCCTTCACGTTTAAGCGCCGGTCTCCGCTCAACACATCTTCGACGACTTTATCGAACCAGTGCTTCGGCGTCGCGGCCAGCGTTTGGGCGGCGCTGGAGGCGTTCTTGGTCAGCCACTCCGGTAAAAGGTCATCTGGGATGACCTTTTCTTTTGGCCTTCCCCGTCTTACCAGCTTGGCCAGGAACTCCCCCAGGCGCCTCTCAAGGGTGAGACGCGCGGCCAGGGCCGACCGCATAACGTCGGCTTCCTTCGCTCCGAATTTTCCGGCCCACGATTTGGCCAGCGAAACCAGCACGATCCGCTCGTGGAGAACATCCATGTTCGGAAGGTTGGGCGCTTCCTGCCGCCACCGGGCCAGGGTGTGGATNNCTCCAGTCTTTGAAATGAACGTGTGACCATTGTTCACCTAAACTGTCCGATAGTCGGACAGTTTCCAGGGCAGAGCAGAGCGTCTCGTTGCGGCGGAATTGCTGCATGGCTCAAGTCCGCCCAACCCGTGGCCCCGTCTGCCGGAGCCCGCACCCTGCCCGGACTCAGCCACGGTCTTGGTCCGAAGCTCAAGTTCGAGACTGACCTGACGCCTGCCATTATCCTGTTCCGCTTGTCAGAACCCAAGGCATTCTCCGAAGTCGTCCATTCCGGCCGGGTTGGTATGGAGCATGGCCAGCATGCCTGCCATCACGCGGAGCGTGACATATTCACGGAATTGCTCCGACTGGCACCCCCAAGGGCGCATTGGCGGACGGAATGGGTACATGTCGAATATGTCCCCAAGACCAGTGGCGGCGAAATCAAGGAACATCACGATGGCGTCCTGCGCCAAGTCATCGAGGTCGTCGTCTGACAAGTCAAGTCCCAAGCGTTTGGCAGCCACTTCC
>PLMM01000221.1 GCA_003142495.1 Gemmatimonadota bacterium
CGCGATAGGCGCCGCCTGCGACCAGGGCGCTCATTTCGCGCCAATCCCTGCTAAATTTCGGGCATGGCAACGACGAGCATCGCTACGAACACGCCCGACCTCGACACCTTCGAGCATCACTGGCAGGACGAGGCCGACGCCGCCTTTCTCTACCGCATTCTCGCCAAGGCCGAGTCGGATTCGCATAAGAGCGACATCTACCTTCGCCTGGCGATCGTCGAGGACCGGCACCTCGAGATCTGGGGAAAGCTGCTCACCGACGGTGGGCGTCCGCCCAAGCCCTTTCGCCCGAGCGGACGCGCGCGGCTCTTCGCGCTCCTCGGCAAATGGTTCGGCCCCAAGCTGCTGCTCCCGATGTTGCTGGCCGAGGAGGGGCGCGAGGTGCGCGGCTATCTCACGATGCATCGGTCCACGCCGGAGGGTGTGGCGGGGCGCGGCGAGTCGCTGCTGCTCGCGCGAGAGAGCGCCGAGCATGCGAGCACGCTCGGCGAGATCTCCGGCAAGGGCATCGAGCCGTGGCATCGCACAGAGAGCGGCGGCTTCCTGCGCAATGTGGTGTACGGCTTCAACGACGGGCTGACGGCGAACTTCGGACTCGTGGCCGGCATGATCGGCGCGAGCGCGGTCGCGGCGCATCAGACGATCGTGCTCGCGGGCGTCGCGGGGCTTATTGCCGACGCGCTATCGATGGGCTCGAGCGGCTACCTCGCCGCGAAGAGCGAGCAGGAGGTGTACGAGAACGAGATCTCGATGGAGCGCACCGAGATCGAGCTGATGCCCGAGGTCGAGCGCGACGAGCTCGCGCTCATCTACGAGGCGAAGGGGATGCAGCGCGATGCGGCGCACGCGCTCGCCACCGAGGTGATGGCCGATCCGCAGCGGATGCTCGAGGAGCAGGTGCAGGAGGAGCTCAAGATCAGCGACGCGCACACCTCGCCGCTGCGCGAGGCGTGGCTCACGGGCTTCGCGACGGCGGTCGGGGCGCTCATCCCGGTTTCCCCGTTTTTTTTCCTGACCGGGACGGCGGCGATGATCACCGCCTTCGCGCTCGCGATGGCGTCGCACTTCCTCGTCGGCGCAGCGCGTTCGGTGTTCACGGGACGCGGCGTCTTCCGCTCGGGGCTCGACATGTTCGTGGTCGGGCTCGGCGTCGCCGTGATCGGTTATTACGTGGGCGTGTGGGTGGCAAGCCTCCTGTAACGGTGTTCCGCGTGCTACGTTCTCCGTCCCTGCCGCACGTCCCGAACCCGAGTTTTCCATGAACCGCACCGCCCGCACCGTCTCGCTCATCGCGCTCGCGCTCACGTCCGCGTGCTCGAAACCGGCGGCGGCGCCCGCGCCCGAGGCGGCCGCGAAGGGCGTGTTGATCGTGAACGCGCGCGTGATCGACGGCACGGGCGCGCCGAGCCGTGTGACGAGCGTGCGCGTGATCGGCGACAAGATCGCGGACATTGGCGATCTCCATCAGCGGACGGGCGAGACGCTCGTCGTCGGCACGGGGCTCGTGCTCGCGCCGGGCTTCATCGACGATCACAGCCATGCCGACGGATCGATCTTCAAGCTCCGCGATGCGCTCGCCGATGTGAGCCAGGGAATCACCACCGTGGTCGTCGGCCAGGACGGTGACTCGCCGTATCCGCTCGCGGACTTCTTCGCGCACGAGCAGCGCGAACCGGCATCGATCAACGTTGCGGCGTACGTGGGGCACGGTACCGTGCGCGACCTCGTGCTCGGCAAGGACTACAAGCGCGTCGCGACGCCGGCGGAAGTGCTGAAGATGCAGACTCTGGTGACGCAGGAGATGAACGCGGGCGCCCTCGGGCTGTCGAGCGGGCTCGAATACGATCCGGGGATCTATTCGGACCCGAGCGAGGTGCTCGCGCTCGCGAAGACGGCGGGCTCGATGGGTGGCCGCTACATCAGCCACATGCGGAGCGAGGACTTCGCCTTCTGGAAGGCGCTCGACGAGCTGATCACGATCGGACGCGAGAATCACATGCCGGTGCAGGTGTCGCACATCAAGCTGGCGATGAAGGCGTCGTGGGGGCTGGGCGATTCCCTGATCCACGTGCTCGATCGCGCGCGCGAAAGTGGCGTGGATGTGACGGCCGACATCTATCCGTACACCTACTGGCACTCGGGGATGTCGGTGCTCTTCCCGCATCGCGATTTCGACAATCGGAAGTCGGCGGCATTCGCGCTCGATCAGGTCGCGCCGTCCGAGGGGCTCATTCTCGCGACGTACGGACCGAAGCCGGAATATTCGGGAAAGACGCTGCACGATGTCGCGAAGATCATGGCCGTCGACGACACGACGGCGCTGATCGATCTCCTGCACGCGTCCGAGGAGGCGTCGGCGAAGGGAGACAGCGCGCACGATGCGAACTCGATCATTGCGACGAGCATGGACGAGCGCGACGTGGCGAAGCTCATCGTGTGGCCGTACGCCGCCTTCTGCACGGACGGCGAGCTCGATGGCGCGCACCCGCGCGGCTACGGTACGTTCACGCGCATCATGGGCCGCTACGTGCGCGACGAGCATCTGATGCCGCTCGAGGAAGCGATTCGGAAGGCGACGTCGCTGGCGGCGGCGAACGTCGGCATTCACGATCGCGGACGGATCAGCGTGGGCGCCTACGCGGATCTCGTGCTCTTCGACCCCTCGACGATCATCGACCGCGCGACGCCGGCCGAGCCGCACCTCACGAGCACGGGAGTGCGGCGGGTGTGGGTGAATGGCGCATCGGTATACGAGGGGGAGCACACCACGGAGGCGCGGCCGGGACGCGTGCTCAAGCGCGTGCTGACGCCGGCGGCGAAGTAGCGATGCAGAGCGAGGCGAAGACGGTCGCGGTGTATTTGAAGGAGGTGCCGGAGGAGCGGCGCAAAGTGATGACCGCGCTGACGACGCTCTGTAAGAAGACCCTCGTCGGTTTCGATGAGGGGATGGAGTACGGGATGCCGTACTACAAGAAGGGCGGGCTCACGGTAGGGGTCGCGAGCCAGAAGAACTACATCTCGGTATACGGGCTGCGAAAGCAGGCAGCCGAGCTGGGCGCCAAGCTCGAGGGCGCGAAGGAGGGGAAGGGCTGCATCAACTTCACCAAGCCCGAGCTGATCGACCTCAAGGTCCTCGAGAAGCTCCTCGTCGCCAAGCGTAACGCGGAGTAGCCGCTGACTGGCGGAAGTCGATCGACGACATCGAATGCGGGGCCGTCGCGCGCACAAGCCGTCAACAGTTGGTGAATAATTGTCAGCGCTCAGTCCCGCGGGCGCTCCGCGCTACACCACGATGTTGAGCAGCCGCCCCGGAACGAAAATGATCTTCTTTGGCTCGCCCGTGATGAAGCGCGCGA
>PLMM01000162.1 GCA_003142495.1 Gemmatimonadota bacterium
GTAGGCCCTGGAGCCTCTACCGCGCTGCCGGGTAGCATGGCGACACGGAACTTTCCAGCACCACGACCAATATTGCGTTGACCAAGCCGATGTAAAGCGTGGTGCTGGAAAGTTCCGTGTCGCCATGCTACCCGGCAGCGCGGTAGAGGCTCCAGGGCCTACCCGACCGGACAGGGCTAACGGGGTCCGGGCGGCTTAGACTTCCACCCCGCGCACCGTATGTAACGCGCTGGCGCGCAGATCGCTGCACGCCCGCTACGGACGCGTAGACGCGAAGCAACGACAATATCATCCGGGCTTTGAGCTCGGTGAACACAAAAGGAGTGCGAGATGAGCAACGTCGACTTCGCCGCCGAGGCGAGCCAGCTGGAGTCCAAGTGGGCGAAGAACCCGCGATGGAACGGGGTGGAGCGCACGTACACCGCGCAAGACGTGGTTCGTCTTCGCGGGTCGGTGAAGGTCGAGTACTCACTCGCGGCGCGCGGCGCGGCCAGGCTGTGGGAGCTGCTGCATAGTAAGGAATACGTTCATACCTTCGGAGCGCTTACGGGCGCCCAGGCCGTGCAGATGGTCAAGGCGGGGCTCCAGGCGATCTACATGAGCGGATGGCAGGTTGCCGCGGATGGCAATCTCGCCGCGCAGACGTACCCGGATCAGAGCATCTACCCGTCGAATAGCGTGCCCGCATTGGTGCGCAGGATCAACAATGCGCTCATGCGGGCGGACCAGATCGAGTGGAGTGAAGGGAAGGCCGGTCGCGACTGGCTCGCCCCGATCGTCGCCGATGCGGAAGCCGGCTTTGGTGGACCGATCCACGCGTTCGAGCTGATGAAGTCGATGATCGACGCCGGCGCCAGCGGTGTGCACTTCGAAGATCAGCTGGCCGCCGAGAAGAAGTGCGGCCACATGGGCGGGAAGGTGCTCATTCCCACCGCCTCCTTCGTGCGCACGCTCAACGCCGCGCGCCTCGCGAGCGACGTGCTCGATGTGCCGACCCTGATCATCGCGCGCACCGATGCGCTCGCGGCGACGCTGATTACGAGCGACATCGACGAAGTGGACAAGGCGTTCACGACGGGCGAGCGCACCACCGAGGGCTACTTCCACATTCGGAACGGCATGGACGCGGTTGCCGCGCGCGCGCTCGCCTACGCGCCGTACGCGGACCTGCTCTGGTGCGAGACCGGCACGCCGGACCTCAACGAGGCGAAGAAGTTCGCCGAGTCGGTGCACGGGCAGTTCCCGGGGAAGATGCTCGCGTACAACTGCTCGCCGTCGTTCAACTGGTCGCGCAATCTCGACGCGACGACGATCGCGAAGTTCCAGCGCGAGCTTGCCGCGATGGGCTACAAGTTCCAGTTCATCACGCTCGCGGGCTGGCACATGATCAACTACTACTCGTTCGATCTCGCGCATCGCTACAGCACGGAAGGAATGCCCGCGTACGTCGAGCTGCAGAACGAGGAGTTCGCGCGCGAGGCCGATGGCTACACGGCCACGAAGCATCAGCGCGAGGCAGGAACGGGCTACTTCGATCAGGTGCTGATGGCCGTCACGAGCGGACAGTCGGCAACGGCGGCGCTCGCGGGGTCGACCGAGGCGGAGCAGTTCCACCTGGCGCACAAGTAAGCGTACATCGCGCGAACAAGAACGCAGTCGCCTCGAATGGGGCGACGGCGTTTTTCTGTTGTGCGTGATGGCGGCTCGCGTTCAGGTTGCGCGGACGCTCGCGGCGGAGGGAACGGACACCGCCGCCGCCGCCGCGCCCGGGATCGCGTGCGCGGACTGCTCGTAGCCCATCATCTTCAGCCGCGCGATGCGCGTCGGCATGGGGGGGTGCGTGCCGAAGAGCTCCGCCATCTTCCCCTCGGTGCCGTTCACCGCGCGCCCGAGCGGGTCGGCGATGCACAGATGCGCGGCGCCGCCCTTGATGCTCGTGGTGGGCGCGCTCGCGCTCTCGATCTTCGTGAGCGCGCTCGCGAGCGCCGCCGGATTTCTCGTGAACTGTGCGCTCATCGCGTCCGCGAGATATTCGCGCTTGCGGTTCACGCCCATCGCGAGCAAGCGAGTGATGAACGGTGCCAGAATCCAGCTCACGATCCAGACGACGAAGAGCAGGACGACCAGCGGATTCGAGCCTTCCTTGCTATCGCTGCTACTCCGGCTGCGCCCGCGCCCAAAACCGCCGTTGAACATCACGCGTCCCGCACCGTCCGCGATCAGCGTCACGGCGCCAACCAGCGCCGCCAGCAGCGTCATCAGCCGCACGTCGAGATTCTTGATGTGCCCCATCTCGTGCGCGACCACCGCCTGCAACTCGTCGCGCGAGCAGATCGCGAGCAGCCCCTGCGTCACCGCGATGTTCGAATCGGACTCGTCGTGCCCCGTCGCGAACGCGTTCGGATCGGGGTCGTCGACGATCCAGATGTGCGGCTTCGTGATGCCGGAGGCGACACTCATCTCCTCCACCACGTTCACGAGCTGCGTCTCCTGCGGCGTCTGCGCGTCGATGATCTCGCGCGCGCCCGTCGACTTCAGAATATTCTTGGGGCCCGTGCTGTACGAGTACTTTGCCATGATCGCGCCAAAGACCGTGAGCAGGATGCCGACAAACGGGAAGATGTGATGATAGGACTCGGGAGGCGCCTTGGCCGTGGAGAGATACCAGATGAAATCGCCGCCGAAGCCCAGCCACGCGAAAAACAGGATGAAGCCAATCACCAGCCATCGTGAGCGCCGGCGATTGGCTTCCTGCTGCGCGAAGAGATTGACCTCGTCGCTCACTTCTTGGCGTTCAACGAGAGATCGACCTTCACGACCTCACGCTCCGACGCATCCGAAATCTCCCACAATTCGGCCGGCGTTGACTTGGCGACGCCCGCGACGAGACTGCCGGGGAACTGCTGCTGCCGCGTGTTGTACACGGTCGCCTGATCGTTGTAGAGCTGGCGCGCGAACGCGATCTTGTTTTCCGTCGACGTCAGCTCTTCCTGCAGCTGCGCAACGTTCCCGGTGGCCTTGAGATCCGGGTATGCCTCGACGACGGCGAACAGCTTGCTGAGCGACGACGAGAGCTGTCCTTCCGCCGCAGCCGTTGCCTGCACCTGCTGCGCGGACGGAAGGTCTGTGGTGCCGCGCGTGGCCGCGATCGCCTGATTGCGCGCCGCGATCACGGACTCGAGCGTCTCCTTCTCGAAATTCATCGCGCCCTTCACGGTCTCGACGAGATTCGGAATGAGATCGTGACGACGCTTCAGCTGCACATCGATCTGCTTCCAGGCGTTGAAGACCTGGTTGCGCAGGCTGATGAGCGAATTGTACACGCCGACGAACCAGAATCCGAAGGCGACGATTACGACGAGCAGGACGATTCCGATCATGTGTCTCCTTGACGGTGTGCACCGTGATCAAAACGCGCTGACTCCACGATGGACGAGCGGGACGAAAGCTTGCTTCCGTCCCGCACAGTACTACGACATTTCCGGGTGGAAAGTGTCAGGTGGCGTCGTGCGCCCTACTTACGATGGAACATCATGTCCCAGATGCGCGTGCCCAACAGCGTGAAGAGCGGCGTAATCAAGATGCCGAGCAGGGAGTTGATCCAGATCAGCGACAGGTAAAAGGCGCCGAGACCGAGACTTACCCAGATGACGCCGAGCGGGCCGTGTGTTTCCACCGAAATCCTCGTGAGTGGGTGTACGCGTCGGAATCTATGATGCCTGCGGCGCGGGAGCCAGTGGAGTTAGACTGTACATATGGATGATTCGGTACCGGCGCTCGTCGCGCGCGAGCTCAGCGCAAAGCGTGTGGTGCTCGCCGTTTCGGGTGGTCGCGACTCGATGTCGCTGCTGCACGCCGCGCTCGCACCGGATAACGCCGCGCGCGAGCGCGTCGTCGCCGTCGCCACCTTCGATCACGCGACCGGCGCGCACGCGGCCGAGTCCGCGGCGCTGGTGTACAGCGTGGCGGCCCGCTTGGGCGTCGAGGTCGTAGCCGAGCGCGCGTCGATCGCTCTCCGCACCGAGGCCGAGTGGCGCGCGCAGCGCTGGAGCTTTCTCCGCCGCGTCGCGCTCGAGCGCAGTGCGCAGATCGCTACCGCGCACACGCGCGACGACCAGCTCGAAACGGTGCTCATGCGCGTGATGCGCGGCGCCGGCGCGCGCGGGCTCGCGGCGCTCCTCGCGCGCAGTGCCATTCTGCGACCGCTGCTCTCCGTCACGCGCGACGACCTTGCTCGCTATGCTCTGAGCGAGCAGCTCGCGTGGGTCGAAGATCCCGGCAACGCGCGCCTCGATCATCTCCGCAATCGCGTTCGCCACGAGCTCCTCCCCGCGCTCCTCCGCGCGCGCCCCGCGCTCGGCGCCGAGCTGCTCGCGCTCGCCGAGCGCGCCGCCGCGCTCCGCAACGAGGTCGACGCGTTGCTTGATCGCGAGCTCTCGCTCGAGCGGCAAAACGGCGCTGTGCTCGTTGCTCGCGATGCGCTGCTGCGCTATGATGCCGAAGCGCTTGCGCTCCTCTGGCCCGCGGTCGCCGCGCGCGCCGGCGCGACGCTCGACCGCCGGGGAACGGACCGTCTCGTGACGTTTACCACCAGTGAGAGGAGCGGCGCGCGCATTCAGCTCTCGGGCGGCTTCGAGGCAGCGGCGCATCGCGGCGCGATCATTGTTCGGCGCGCCGCAACTAATCCACCGCAGAGCGCGTTAACCCTTCAGGGAATGGTCTCGCTCGGCGGCTTTCGTTTCGATGCGCGCGACGAAGCAGTCGTCTCGCTATGGAGCGCGAAGCTGCCCGCCCGGAAGACACTCACGGTGCGCATGTGGCACCCGGGCGATCGCATGGTGCCGGCCGGTGGCGGCGTGCGTCGAGTGAAGGGGTTGCTGCGCGATGCGGGAGTCGATGCGGCGAGTCGAGGCTCGTGGCCCGTCGTGCTGGCGGACGACGAGATCGTATGGGTTCCTGGAGTCCGCCGCAGCTCTGCGGCGTCCGAGCGGCCCGGTCGGCCGGTGGTGACATATCATTGTGAGCGCATCGATCGCTGATCCCAGGCTCGACGGACGCGCCGTCAAACGCATCGCATTCGAGGCGGATACCATTGCCCAGCGTGTGAGCGAGCTCGGCGCCGAGATCTCCGCGGAATATCCCGACGGCGACCTGCTCGTCTTGGGACTGCTGAAGGGGAGCTTTATCTTTCTGGGAGACCTGGTGCGCCACATTACGCGCCCCATCCAGGTAGATTTCCTCGTTGCGTCGAGCTACGGCTCCGAAACGGCGTCGAGCGGCGATGNNCGAAGGGCGGCACATCCTCCTGGTCGAGGACATTGTCGACTCGGGGAGAACGCTGAGCCGGCTCATGGACCTGCTCTCCGTACGACGACCGAAATCACTGGCGATCTGCGCTCTACTACATAAGCACATCGCCGAGCACCTCCGCTATCCGGTACGATACGTGGGCTTCGACGCCCCGCACGAGTTCCTGGTTGGGTACGGATTGGATCATGCGGAGAATTTCCGCCATCTCCCCTATATCGCGAGCTTGCAGTAATGGCTGACCGCACACCTCCCCCGAAGCGCGACTTCAGTTGGGGCAAAATATCGAAGACGCTCTCGCTCTGGATCATCGTCATCCTGATCCCGATCGTCTTCATGCAGATTAATGGCGCCCGCGATCAAACGACCGAGATCGACTACTCGACGTACAGCCAGCAGCTCGACGCTGACAACGTCCAGAAGATCTCGATCCAGGAAGGGAAGGTCATCAACGGCGACTTCCGGCACAAAGTCGCGAGTGTCGCCGCGGCGAAAGACGTGCTCCACTTCTCCGTGCACCTCCCGATGGCCAACGATCCGAAGGAGATCGAACGGCTGCGCGCGAAGAACGTCGAGATCAGCGCTACGGACGCGAAGCCGTCGGTGATCGGCCAGCTCTTGACCTTTCTGCCGTTCTTCCTCGTCGTCGGAATCTTCTTCTTCATCTTCCGCCAGATGCAGGCGGGCGGCGCGAAGGCGTTCAGCTTCGGCAAGAGCAAGGCGAAGCTGATTACCGGCGACACTCCGAAGGTCACCTTCGCGGATGTCGCGGGGGCGGATGAGGCGAAGGAAGAGCTCGAGGAGATCATCGAGTTCCTGCGC
>PLMM01000397.1:0-7334 GCA_003142495.1 Gemmatimonadota bacterium
CTCGGCGCGGCGGGGCGTCGCTTCGCGTCGCGCTTCACATGGACGGCGGCGGCCGAGCAGACGGAGGCGCATCTCGCGCGCGTCGTTGCGGGGGAAGTCTCGTGATGCGGAGCACGCCGAGATGAGAAAGGCCTTCACGGTCGAGCGCGTGCTCGAGCTCATGCGCGAGCCGCTCCAGCTCGAGCTGCTCAGCGACGATGCCGGGCTCGCGCGCGAGATTCTGAGTAGCGAGGTGTCGAGCCCGGGCCTCGTGCTCGCGGGCTACGTCGATCGCTTTCCGGCGCATCGCGTGCTGGTGTTCGGCGAGACCGAGATGACGTATCTCGCCTCACTCTCGCCAACGCGCCGTCGCAAGGTGATGGATCTCTTCTTCTCCTTCGAAGTGCCGTGCGTCGTCGTGACGAAGGGGCAGAGCGTGCCTGAGGAGATGATGGCGGCGTCGCGGCATCGCGGCGTGCCGATTCTCCGGAGCTCGCTCAAGACGGCGGAGTTCTTCGCGCGCGTCAAGCCGGCGATCGCCGAGGAGTTCTCGCCGACCACCACGTTGCACGGCACGCTCGCGGACGTGTACGGCGTCGGACTGCTGTTCGTCGGGCAGAGCGGCATCGGGAAGTCGGAGTGCGTGCTCGATCTCGTCGAGCGTGGGCATCGCCTGGTCGCCGACGATCTCGTGATCGCGACGCGCCGCGGCCACGACATCATCATCGGGCGCGGCCACGAGCTCCAGCGGCATCACATGGAGATTCGCGGCGTCGGGCTCGTCGATGTGCAGGCGATCTTCGGCATTCGCTCCGTGCGCCTGCAGAAGCGCATCGAGGTGATCGTCAAGCTGGAGGCGTGGGACAAGGCGGACGGGATCGATCGCACGGGGCTCGACGAGACGACGACGAGCATTCTCGACGTGCAGATTCCGACGGCGGTCATTCCGCTCAATCCGGGAAAGAACATCACGGTCGTCGCGGAAGTCGTGGCGATGACCCACCTGCTTCGCTTCAGCGGCGTCAACACCGCGGAGGCGTTCAACGAGCGGCTGATCGGGCGCATGCGCACGGCCGCGAATGTGCGCCAGTATCTGGCGGAAGACGATGAGTGATTCGGTATCGATCGTGCTCGCGCACGGGCAGCTCGCGGCGGGGCTCGTCTCCGCCGTCGAGCAGATCACGGGGATGGGCAGCCGCTTCCTGGCGATGTCCAATACCGGCATGAGTGGCGCGGAGCTGGAGCAGCAACTTCGCGCGCTCGTGGAGAAAACGGGAGCGAAGGTCGTGTTCACTGATCTTCCGGCGGGCAGTTGCAACATTGCCGCCTTCCGCCTGCTGCGCGACAAGGATGTTATAGTGGTGAGCGGAGTGAATTTGCCGACGCTGCTGCACTTCGTCACGCATCCGCAGCTGACGCCTGAAGAGGCGGCGACGGAAGCCGTCGAGCGCGGCGCGCCGACGCTCAGGGTGACGCTCGGGACGCCACGTGGCAATTGAGCTGTACCGCATCGATGATCGGCTGATCCACGGACAGGTGATCGTCGGCTGGGGACAGCCGATGGGACTTGGCTTTCTCGTGCTCGTCGACGATGAGGTCGCGCGCAGTGAGTGGGAGCAGGAGCTCTACCGCATGGGCGTGCCGCCGGAGCTCGACGTGTTCTTCGCATCGGTTGCGGAGGCGACCGTGGCGCTCGACAAGTGGAACGATGACAAGCGGCCGGGAATTCTACTCACGTCGGACATCGACACCATGGTGCGATTGGTCGCCGCAAAGAAATCCATTCGCGCCGTGAACCTTGGAGGCATCCATTATCGTGCGGGCCGGGTCGAGCGGCTGCGCTATCTCTATCTCACGGGCGACGAGGTGCATGCGCTGCTCGATCTCGAGCGACGCGGAGTCGATGTCACGGCGCGCGACGTTCCGGCATCGCGCCCGGTGCCTTTGAGCGCGCTGCTCGAGGGGAAGGGCGAGGCAGGCGCCGCATGACGATCACGACGATCCTCCTGTTCGCGTTGCTCGGTGCCGTGCTCGGACTCGACGTCGTGAGTTTTCCGCAGGCGATGCTCTCGCGGCCGATCGTGGCTTCGACGCTCGCCGGCACGCTCGGCGGAAGAGCGAGCGACGGGCTGCTCGCGGGCGTGTTCCTGGAGATGATGGCGCTCGAGACGTTGCCGGTTGGCGCCTCGCGCTATCCGGAGTGGGGAACGGCGTCCGTCGTGGGAGGTGCGCTCTACGTCTCGCGCAAAGGCGATGCGACGAGCGCGCTGCTGTTCGCGATGCTCGGCGCGATGATCATCGCGTGGGTCGGGGGATGGAGCATGTATGCATTGCGCAGGCTGAATGGACGATGGACCAAGCGCGCGCTGCCCGCTCTCGAAGCCGGCGACGCGCGCGTCGTGACGTGGCTGCAAATGCGAGGGATCGGCGCCGACCTGCTGCGCGGCTTCGTGCTCACCGCGCTCGCGCTTGCGCTGCTCGTCCCGCTCACCGCCATCGCGATCGCGAACGGCAGCGGGGACTCGGCCACCATTCGCGCGGTGCTCGTCGCTGTCGCGGCGTCGATCGCCGGGAGCGCGGCGTGGAAGCTCTCGCACGGCTCCAGGCACGGGCCGTGGTTCTTCGTCGGAGGGCTCGCGATCGGCTGCGCGATGCTGCTGCACGCCTGATGGAAAACCAAACCGTGCGCCCGCTCCCGCTGCTCACCGCGAGCCGGATGTTCATCCGCATGCTCGCCGTGCAGGCTTCGTGGAATTACGAGACGATGCTCGGCACCGGCATCGGCTTCTCCGTCGAGCCCGCGCTTCGCGCGCTTCCGGGTGGGCGCAGCGGCCGGCCCTATCACGAGGCGCTCGCGCGCGAGACGCACTACTTCAACGCGCATCCGTATCTCGCCGCGGTCGCCGTCGGCGCGCTCGCGCGCGTGGAGCTCGACGAGAGCCTTCCCCCGGCGCAGATCGAGCGCTTCCGNNGGATGGCTGCCGTTCACCGTGCTCGTCGCGCTGCTCGCGTACGGACTCGGCGCCGGACCCGTGCTCGTCGTGACACTTTTCCTCGTGTTGTACAACGCCGGGCACTTCGGACTGCGCGCGTGGGGGCTGCACACTGGCTGGACGCACGGCAAACGCGTCGCGGGCTCGCTCGCGACGCCGTTTCTTCGCCGCGGACCGGAGTATCTGGCACGAGCGGTGATGGGGTTGTGCGGCCTCGCGCTCCCGCTCGCCGCCGCGCGCATTCTCGGACGCTCCCCAATGCCGATCGCCGGTGAGGCGCGACGAACGGTGCTCGGCCCGCACGCGCTCGTCTTCTTCCTCCTCGCGATGGCCGCGCTCCTCGGCCTCGCGCTCGTCAAGCTTCACGGCCGCGTCGATGGCTGGCGTGTCGCACTCCTGATCGTCGTTCTTCTCGCTCTTCACTCGGTCGCCTCATGATGATGGAACGAACGGTCGAAATCGTGAACAAGAACGGGCTGCACGCGCGCCCCGCCGCCGAGATCGTGAAGCTCTCGTCGAAGTTCAAATCCGAGATCACCATCGTGCGCGATGACCTCGAGGTGAACGGCAAGAGCATCATGGGTGTGATGATGCTCGCGGCGGAGTTCGGGTCGAACATCGTCGTGCGTGCGAATGGCGACGATGCGGAAGCGGCGATCAATGCGATCGCCGAGCTGGTCGCAGCCAGGTTCGGGGAGCGGTAGGTGGACCGCCGCCTCACCGGCATCTCCGCCTCACCCGGCATCGTTGCCGGGCCTGTGTACGTGCTCCACTGGGAAGTCCCGGAGGTGCCGCAGCGGATCGTGTCCGATGAGGAGATTCCTGCCGAGATCGATCGCTTCAGCCAGACGCTCGCGCGCGCGCGCGACCGCCTGGAGTACGTGCGCCGTCGCGCCGCGCATCACGCGGGCGAGGAGGAGGCCGGCATCTTCGAGGCGCAGATGCTGATCCTGCAGGACACCGACATGATCGGCCGCGTCGATGGCCTCATCCGCCAGAATCTCGCGGCGGAGTCGGCGTTCGAGATCACGATGCTCGACCTGCGGCACCACTTCGCGCGGCACGCGTCGGCGATGATGCGTGAGCGCGTCGGCGATCTCGCCGACGTGCAGATTCGCGTGCTCTCGCTGCTGCTCGGACTCCCCGATCACGATCCCGTGGACGTGCCCAAGGGCGCGAACGCGATCCTCGTCACGCACGATCTGACACCGAGCCTCACCGTGCAGCTCGATCGCGAGGCGATTGCCGCGATCGCGACCGACGCCGGCACGCGCGTGTCGCACGTGGCGATCCTTGCGCGTTCGCTCGGCATTCCGGCCGTCGTCGGACTGCGCGACGCAACGAGCCGGCTCCGCACTGGCGAGATGGCGATTCTCGATGGCGCGGCCGGGACCATCTCGGTGAATCCGACCGCCGACGAGATCCGCCACTTCAACGAGCGCTCGCAGCGCGAGGCGAAGCTCACCGAAGAGCTCGATCTGCTCCGCAGCGCGGAGCCGGTAACGCTCGACGGGCAGCGGCTCACCCTTCGCGCGAACGTCGACTTCCCCGAGGAGGCGGACTTCGCGGCGCGCAGCGGCGCGGAAGGCGTGGGGCTCATGCGCACGGAGTTCCTCGTCGTCGGCCGCACCACGATGCCGGACGAAGACGAGCAGTTCCGCGCCTACAAGAAGGTGGCGGAGTCGTTCCACGGGGCCCCGGTGGTCATCCGCACCTACGACATTGGCGGCGACAAGCTTCCCGTTGGTGGACACGCCGCTGAGGCCAACCCCTTTCTCGGCTGGCGCGCGATCCGCATGTGCCTCGACGAGCCCGAGATGTTCAAGGTGCAGCTGCGCGCGCTCATGCGCGCGGCGATGTTCGGCGATGTACGCATCATGCTTCCGCTCGTCGTCTCGCAGGAAGAGGTGCAGCAGGCGCGCGCGCTGATCGCCGAGGGCTCCTCGGAGCTCGAGGCGCGCGGCGTCGCGCATCGCAAGGACATCCCGGTCGGCGTCATGATCGAGACGCCGGCGGCCGCGGTGTCCGCAGACAGCTTCGTGGGCGACGCATCGTTCTTCAGCATCGGCACGAACGACCTCACGCAGTACACGCTCGCGATCGATCGCGGGAATGCGAATCTGGCGCCGCGCTTCACGCCGCTGCACCCTGCGGTGCTGCGGCTCATTCAGCGCACCGTCGAGGTGGGCGACGCGAACGGCATCGAGGTTACGGTGTGCGGCGAGATGGCCTCGCAGCCACTCACCGCGTTCGCGCTGATCGGCCTCGGCGTGCGCAGCATGAGTGTGTCGCCACGTTCTGTTACGCTCCTCAAGCGACTCGTGCGCGGCACGACTGCAACGGTCGCCGCCGCCTGCGCGACGAAGGCGATGGGGGCTCGCACGGCAGTGGCCTCCGAAGCCATCATCCTCGACGCCTTCACCCGGACATTCGGTGAGGTCGCCGAGCTTCTCGACGGCTTGCCCCACGTCATGTGAACCGGGTAAAATGCAACTCGATCGCCTCGGCTCGCAGGCACGTACGCACCGCCTCGGCTGACCTTCGCGCGCACCCTCGCCGCCCCCAATGAACAGCTTCGTTTTTACATCCGAATCGGTGACCGAAGGTCACCCAGACAAGATCGCGGATCAGATCTCCGACGCCGTGCTCGATGCGATCCTCACGGCGGATCCCGATGCGCGCGTCGCGTGCGAAACGCTCGTCACCACCGGCCTCGCGTGCGTGGCTGGCGAGATCACGACGAACACGTACGTGTCCATCCCGGACATCGTTCGCGGCACGATCTCGTCCATCGGCTACAACGACGCGAGCTTCGGCTTCGATGGCAAGACGTGCGCTGTGCTGAGCACGATCGATCGCCAGTCGCCGGACATCGCGCAGGGCGTGGACACGGGCGGCGCGGGCGACCAGGGGATGATGTTCGGCTACGCGTCGGACGAGACGCCCGAGCTCATGCCGATGCCGATTCAGCTCGCGCATCGCCTCACGCAAACGCTCGCCGAGCGCCGCAAGTCCGGCGCGCTGCCGTGGCTGCGCCCGGATGGCAAGGCACAGGTCACCGTGCTGTACGAAAATGGACGCCCCGTTCGCGTCGGCACGATCGTCGTCTCGACGCAGCACGCCGAGACGGTCTCGAACGACGAGCTGCACGCCTCCATCAAGTCCGAAGTGATCCAGCGCTCGATCCCTCCCGAGCTGCTCGACGGCGACGTGAAGTACCACATCAATCCGACGGGACGCTTTGTTGTGGGCGGACCGCAGGGCGATGCCGGACTCACCGGACGCAAGATCATCGTCGACACNNCACGGCGGCGGCGCGTTCAGCGGCAAGGATCCGTCCAAGGTCGATCGCTCGGCCGCGTACGCAGCGCGGTGGGTGGCGAAGAACATCGTCGCCGCCGGGTTCGCGAAGCGCTGCGAGGTGCAGCTCGCCTACGCGATCGGCGTCATCGAGCCGGTGAGCATCATGGTCGACACGTTCAACACGTGCACGATCCCCGAAGCACAGATTCGACATGCGATTCGCGAGGTCTTCGATCTCAGCCCGCGCGGCATCATCAAGGCGCTGGGTCTTCGCTCGCCCATCTATCGTCGCACGGCATCCGGCGGCCACTTCGGTCGCGCGCCCGTGACCGAGAAGGCCGGCGGCACGTCTCTATCGTTCTTCACGTGGGAGCGCACCGATCGTGTGGACGATCTGCGCACCGCCGCTGAAAGCTCGCGCGCCTAGCCCCACACACCTGACTTCTACCCGGACTCACTGATGGCTACGATCACGAAGGATTCGGCGGACGCGATCTACGACGTGAAGGATCTCGGTCTCGCCGAAGACGGACGCCGCCGCACGGAGTGGGCGGAGCGCTCGATGCAGGTGCTTCGGCAGGTGAAGGAGCGCTTCACGAAGGAGAAGCCCTTTGCCGGGCTGAAGATGTCCGCGTGCCTGCACGTGACGGCCGAGACGGCGAATCTGATGATCACGCTCAAGGCGGGCGGCGCGGACGTCGCGCTCTGCGCCTCGAATCCGCTGTCGACGCAGGACGACGTCGCGGCGCACATGGTGAAGCACCATGGCATCAAGGTCTTCGCGATCAAGGGCGAGGACAACGAGACGTACTACGAGCACATTCGCGCGGCGATCGCGCACGGACCCGACATCACGATGGATGACGGCGCCGATGTCGTCAGCGCGCTCCACATGATCGCGCTCGGCCGCCTCGACGACCTACCGCCTGCGGTGCGCAAGTGGGTGGAGGGGATGGATGCGAAATCGCGGAAGGCGCTCCTCGACAAGGTGATCGGTAGCACGGAAGAAACGACCACCGGCGTCATCCGCCTCAAGGCGATGGCGAAGGAAGGGATTCT
>PLMM01000397.1:7411-15674 GCA_003142495.1 Gemmatimonadota bacterium
GCCGGCTACGGCTGGTGCGGACGCGGCGTCGCCTCGCGCGCGCGCGGGCTCGGCGCGAACGTGATCGTGACGGAGATCGATCCACTCAAGGGGCTCGAGGCCGTGATGGACGGCTTCCGCGTGATGACGATGGAAGATGCGGCGCCGATCGGCGACATCTTCTGCACGCTGACGGGCAACATCGGTGTGCTCCGCAGCGAGCACTTCTCGGCGATGAAGGATGGCGCGGTCATCTCCAACTCGGGGCACTTCAACGTCGAGATCGACATCGAGGCGTTGGCGAAGCTCGCCGGCGGCAAGAAGCGCGACGTTCGCCCGTTCGTCGAGGAGTACGTCATCGGCAAGAAGCGCGTCTTCCTGCTCGGCGAGGGACGCCTGATCAACCTCGCGGCGGCGGAAGGACATCCCGCGAGCGTGATGGACATGAGCTTCGCGAACCAATCGCTGGGTGCGGAGTATCTCGTGAAGGAGCGCAAGTCGCTCTCGAACGAAGTGCATCGCGTGCCTGAAGCCGTCGATCGCGAGATCGCGCGGCTCAAGCTGCAGGCGATGGGCTCGCACGTGGACATCCTGACGCCGGCGCAGCAGAAGTATCTTGCGTCGTGGGACATGGGCACGTGAGTGCGGCGTAGCGCGGTGCCGTAGTGGCGCGAAACGGCCTCGAGCGGGAGATGAGATGATCGAAGTGAGCGTGGCCCGACTCGGGCTCGATAGCGTTTCGAGCTCGTACGTCGTGATCCTGCAGGAGAAGGGCGGGGACCGGCTGCTTCCGATCTGGTTCGGACAGCCGGAGGCGGAGAGCATTGTGATGGAGATGAATCACATCCGTCCGCCGCGGCCGCTCACGCACGACCTGTGCAAGCGGCTGATCACGGGGATGGGTGCCGTGCTCCATCGCGTGCAGATCACGAAGGTGCAGGACAATACGTATTTCGCCGAGCTGCATTTGCTGCGCGGCGAGGATCTCTTCCAGATCGATGCGCGCCCGTCGGACAGCATCGCTATTGCGCTTCGCTTCTCCGCGCCGATCTTTGCGCAGGAGTCGCTCCTCACGGCGATCGAGGTCGAGGATGCGGACTTGGGCGGCCCGACCGACGACGATGATGATGACACCCCAATGATTCCCGAGGAGCCGCGGGATCTGAGCGCCGAATCGCTCAAGGAATATCTGGAGAAGATGCGCCCCGAAGATTTCGGAAAGTTCCACTTGTGATCGACGCGCCGTCGAGGGCGTGGGATGCAGCAGGGGCGGTCGCGCGAAGCGGCCGCCCTTCGCGTGTGGCGCTCTGCGCGCTCGTTGCGACGCTATCGCTCGCACCAGCGAGCGCGATGCGCGCGCAGGACAGCGCGACGATCGCCGTGCCGATCCCGAGCACCGTAACCGGTCGCGTCACTCGCCCGCGGCTTCGGGCGCTCGGGCCCGTGAGCGGCGTATGGGTGACGATCCATCGCGTCGGCTCCGATACCGCGGGACCGCTCGACTCGATGCGCACGAACGGCGATGGACGATTCCGCTTTCGCTATCTGCGCACGGGGCGGAGCGACGCCGTCTACTTCGTGTCGGCATCGTACGCTGGCATCGCGTATTTCTCACGCCCGCTCCAGACCACGAGCGTCGCCGGCGATGATGCGGGCATCGTCGTCTTCGATACGACGTCGATCCACTTTCCGCTCGCGATCAAGGGGCGGCACATCATCATCTCGTCGCCGGCGGTGGATGGCACGCGCGAGATCGTCGAAGCGTACGAGATCGCGAACGAGAGCGACCAGACGCTCATCTCGCCGGACGATGCGCATCCGACGTTCACCGCGCCGCTGCCCGCGGGCGTGGCGAAGATCGAGGTGGGCGAGAGCGACATCTCCGCCGCCGCGGTGAGCGCCGCGCTCGGCCGCGTGCGCGTGACGGCGCCGTTCGCGCCGGGGCTCAAGCAGTTCTCCTTCTCGTACACGTTGCCACAGTCGGCCTTTCCGATGCACATCCCCGTCGAGGCGGCGACGACGGTGCTTGAACTGCTGCTCGAGGAACCGCGCGCAGAGGCGCGCGGCGCGACGCTCAAGCCGCAGGAGCCCGCGACCATCGAGCGCCGCATCTTCCAGCGCTACCTTGGCGCCGACGCGCCGGCAGGAGCGTCGATCGAGGTGCGCGTGCCGGTGATCATCGCCGCGGCAAACGTGCGCGTGTATTGGAAGATCGCGGGCGCGCTCGCGGCGCTGATGGCGCTTGGGCTTGGCGCGTGGTGGGCTCGTGCGCGCAGGCGGCGTGCCCCGCACGCGGCGATGGTGAATCCCGCGGCGCCGGGCGCGACGGAGACGCTCGCGCGCGCGATCGCCTCGCTCGATGCGGAGTTCGAGCGCAAGGGCGCCGCGAATGCAGATGCGCGCGCGGCGTACGAGGGGCGGCGGCGCGAGCTCAAGCGCGAGCTCTCAGCCGAACTCGCGACCGCGCTTGACTCGACGAGTCCTCTCTCCTAGCTTCGTCCGCAGAAGTCGATTCGCGGATACGGGTCACGGAAGCCGGTGTGAGTCCGGCGCGGTCCCGCCACTGTAACGGGAAAAGTCGAGCGCTCGAGAGCCACTGGCATGTGCCGGGAAGGCGAGCGCGAATCCCGAAGCCAGGAGACGCCTCGCGTCCGCGCCACACGTTCAGTCCCTCGGAGCAAGGGCTGGTGGCGATCGGTGCGCGTATGCCGTGCGCTCCGTCGCAGCCGGGCACCATCTCCGCGGAGACAGGTGCCCGTTCTTGCGTCCAGCTCCGCGCTTCACTCGCACGCCAATGCTTCTTGCAGCGGCCGCCGCCATCGCGACGCTGCTCGCGTGCAGCGAGAGTCGTCGTGCGGTAACCGAGCTGCATGTCGATGATTTCGGCGCGGTCATCGATGCCGGCACCGTCACCGCTCCTGCGCGCATCGCATCGCTGAATCCTGCCACCACCGAGCTGCTCTTCGCGCTCGGCGCTGGGCCGCGCCTCGTCGCGCGCACCACGTGGGACGTGTGGCCGCACGCCGCGCGCGCGGTTCCCGATGTCGGACCCGGCCTCAGGCCAAATGTCGAGGCGGTGCTCGCGCGCCATCCCGATCTCGTCGTCCTCTATGCCAGCGCGGAGAATCGCGTGGCGGCGGAGCAGCTGCGCGCGGCGGGAATCGAGGTGATCGCGCTCCGCACCGACAAGATCGCTGACTTCGTTCGTGCGAGCCGCGAGCTCGGACGCGCGACCGGTGAGGATGCGGCCGCCGCAATTGTCGTCGATACCATGCAGCGCACGCTCGCGCGTGTGCGTGCGGCAACGCTGCATCTCGATCATCCCACCGTGTTCTGGCACGTCTGGGACTCTCCCATCTACACCATAGGCTCGGGCAGCTTTCTCGATGAGCTGCTCACCATCGGCGGCGGCACGAACATCTACGCCGATCGCACCGAGCCGTCTCCGCAGGTGTCGCTCGAGGACATCATTCGGCGAAATCCGAGCGTCATCCTCGCTGGCGCGACCGGGCAGAAGTCGCTCATGGAGAGTCCGCTCTGGCAAAGCGTCCGCGCGGTGCGCGAGGGCCGCGTCTTCGTCGTCGACACGAATCTCATCGGGCGACCGTCGGTGCGCGCCGGCGAAGCCGCCGCGTCGATCGCGCGTCTGCTGCATCCCGGCATCGCGCTGTGAGTGCTGCGCTGAGAGCCTCGCTCTTGTGGAGCGGTGTCGCGCTCGTCGTGCTGCTCGTCGCCATCGCCGCGATCGCGTACGGCGCAGTGCCGCTGGATGCGCGCGCGGTGGTACATGCGATCGGGGGGCGCGGCGATCCGGTCACCGTCGCGATCGTGCGCACGCTCCGACTTCCCCGCGCCGTACTCGCGTTGCTCGTTGGCGCGGGGCTCGGCATGGCCGGCGCCGCGCTCCAGGGTGCGCTGCGCAACGCGCTCGCCGAGCCATATCTCCTTGGCGTGAGTGGCGGGGCGGCGGTGGGCGCGGTCGCGGCCGTGGCGCTCGGGGCAACGGGCGCCTTCGTGCTTCCACTCGCCTCGTTCGCGGGAGCGACGCTCGCGATCGCCGTGGCGCTCCTCGTCGCGCGCGCCAGCGGGGGCCGGGCGGATCCGCGCGTGCTGCTCATGGCGGGGGTGATCGTCGGCGCATTCGCGAACGCGGCCATTATGGTGCTGCTCTCGAACGCGCCTCCAAATGCCATCCGGAATGCGCTCTGGTGGATGATGGGCTCCGTCGGCGATGCAGGGTGGCTGACCGTCGGCTGGCTCGCCGTCTACGTCGCGCTCGGCGGCGCGCTCCTGCTCTGGTTCGCGCGCGATATCGATATCCTCGCGCTCGGCGAGGAGTCCGCCGCGGCGCTCGGTGTGGACGCGGCGCGCTCGAGCCGCAGCATCTTCCTCATCGCCGCGCTCCTCTCGGCGGCGACCGTAGCGGCCGCGGGGCTCGTCGGTTTCGTGGGGCTCGTGGTGCCGCATCTCGTGCGATCGTTGGGCGTGCGCCGGCATCGTCCGCTCATCGCCGGCGCTGCGCTCGTCGGCGCGGGGCTCGTCGTCGCCGCGGATCTCGTCGCCCGACTCGCGCGCCCGCCTGCGGAGCTGCCGCTCGGCGCAGTGACGGCGCTGCTCGGCGTGCCATTCTTTCTCCTCCAGCTGCGGAGACTTTCGTGATCGACTTCGATCGCGTCGTCATCCGCTACCCGAGGGCGAGTGCTGCCGCCATCGACACGGTCACGCTCGCGGCTCCGCGTGGCGCCGTGACCGCGGTGGTAGGGCCGAATGGAAGCGGGAAGAGCACGCTCGTGCGCGCGCTCTTGCGACTCTTGCCGCTCTCGAGTGGCCGCATCGCGATCGACGGCGCCGATCTCGCGCAGCTCGAGCGGCGCACCGTCGCGCAGCGCATCGCCGTCGTCGCCCAGCGCGAATCGCTCGTCTTTCCGCTCCCCGTGTGGGAGTACGTCGCGCTCGGCAGGCATCCGCACGAGGGACCGTGGGCGGCGGCGCCGTCGCGCACGGACGCCACGGTCGCGAGCGCGCTCGACCGCGCGGAGATCGGTGCGCTCGCGCATCGATCCACCGACGAGCTCTCCGGCGGCGAATGGCAGCGCGTGCGCATCGCGCGCGCGCTCGCGCAGGGCGGGGAGGCGCTCGTGCTCGACGAGCCGACGACTTTTCTCGATATCGCGCACGAGATGGCGATGTTCGAGCTCCTCGCGCGCCTCGCGCACGAAGGAATGGCGGTGCTGCTCGTGAGCCACCAGCTCAATCTCGTCGCGCGCTTCGCCGATACGATGATACTGCTGCACCGCGGGCACGTTGCCGCGGCGGGGACGCCCGCCGACGTCATGCGCGCCAGCGTTCTCGAGTCGGTCTATGAGTGGCCGCTTGTCGTCACACGCGATCCCGCGATTGGAGCACCGGCACTTCTGCCGCTCCGAAATCGCGGTCCACGTTCTCCATTCCAGACACCGTGAAATTCTCTTCATCACTAGCGCTGCTTGGTGCATTCCCGCTCGCGCTCCTCGGCGCGACCACGAGCAGTGCTCACGCGCAGGCCGCTGCGAGCGACACCGCCACGCTCACCCCCGTCGTCGTCACCGCAACGCGTCTGCCCAGCGCAGCGGGCGCCGCGACGCTGAGCACGACAGTCATCTCGGGCGACGATCTCCGCGCGCGCGGCGTGACGACCGTGCTCGAAGCGCTGCGCGAGACGCCGAGCGTGGCGGTGGTGCAGGGCGGATCGTTCGGCCAGCAGACGTCCGTGTTCATGCGTGGCGGCCAGAGCAACTACACGCAGGTGCTCATCGATGGCGTCGTCGCCAACGATCCCGGCGGCGCCATCGACTTCGCCAATCTCACCACCGACAACATCGATCGCATCGAGATCGTGCGCGGGCCCGCGAGTGTGCTCTACGGCGCTAACGCAGTGAGTGGCGTCATTCAGATCTTCACGCGGCGCGGCGCCGGCCCCGCGCAGATCAGCGCGTGGGCGCAGGGCGGCACCTACGGCACGCGCGAGGGCGCAGTCACCGCGCTCGGCGGCGACGACAAGGTGAGCTACTCGTTGTCCGCGGCGCAGCACAACACGGATGGCATCTACGCCGTAAATAGCGCGGCCCGCAACGGCACGTACAGCGGCCGGCTGCGCGTCGCACCGGATGCGCGAACCGATGTCGGGCTCTCCCTTCGCTACATCGACGCCGGCGTGCACGTCGCGACGAATGGCAATGGCGTGCCGAACGACAGCAACCAGACGCATACTGAGCGCCGTTTCATCGGCTCGCTCGACGCGGGACGCATTCTCACGAGCCGCCTGGAGGCGCGCGCATCGCTCGGCGCCACCAATGCCGATGTGCGCTCGGAAGATCGCCCCGACGGCCCCGACGACACCGACTTTCCCTACGACACGCGCACGCGCCTCTACCGGCGAAGCGCGGATGCGCGGCTCAATTTCACGGTGGTTCCCGACGTCATCGTCACCGGTGGCGGCTCGTACGAGACGCAGCATCAGCGCGCGACGGGCGGCGATCCGCAGCATCGAAGCGTGAGCGCGGGGTACGCGCAGATCGCGGGCACGTCGTTCGGGCGACTGTCGTACACGGGTGGTCTCAGGCTCGATCACAACAGCACCTTCGGCGACTTCACGAGCTCGCGTGCCGGTGCCGCGTACGAGTTGCCGAGCGCCACGCGTATCCACGCCGCCTTTGGTACGGCGTTTCGCGAGCCGACGTTCGAGGAGAGCTCGGCCACACAGCCGTTCGACACGGGCAATCCGGATCTGCGCCCCGAGAAGTCCCGCGGCTGGGAGGTGGGGGCGGAGCAGACGATCGTGCGCGGTCGTGCCTCGATCGCTGCGACGTATTTCGACCAGCGCTTTCGCGACATGATCCAGTACAACGGCTTCGTGGATGAGGGCTCGCCGAACTACTACAATCTCGCGGCCGCGAGGTCGCGCGGCGTCGAGGTGACGCTGCACGTGTCGCCAGTCGCGCCGCTCACGCTCGCGGCGTCGTACACGTACACGAAAACGCGCGTCACCAACGCCGGGATCGACAGCTCGGCCACCGCCAGCTTCGTCGAGGGGCAGCGGCTGCTCCGGCGCCCAGCGAATCTCGCGAGCGCGACCGCGTCGTATGCCTTCCGGCGCCCCGAGACGTCGCTGCATCTCGAGGTCGCGACGATCGGCGATCGCGACGATCGCGATTTCTCGGATGAGGTCACCTTCATTCCGAAGGCAGTGACATTGCCGTCGTACACGGTGGTGGGGCTGGCGGGCGAGCTCGGCATCCTGCGGCGCAGCGGAAATGCGGCGCCGGACATCGTGATTACCGCGCGCGTCGACAACCTGTTCGACCGCAACTATCAGCAGATTTTCGGCTTTGCATCTCCGCGTCGGGCCTTCCTCGTTGGCGCACGGATCGGCATCGCGAAATAGCTCGAAATGGGGCAAACGGGGTAGCTTTCCCGTATGCCCCTCGTCGAAACAGACGCTATCGTGCTGCACGTCTTCGATTACTCGGAGACATCCCGCATCCTGCGTTTGGCGACGCGCGATGCGGGGCTGCAGTCGGTGCTCGCGCGGGGCGCGCGACGCTCGAAAAGCCGCTTTGGCAGCGCGCTCGATCTCTTCGCCGAGGGGGCGGCGCAGCTGCAGCTCAAGGAGGGGCGCGATCTGCAGACGCTCACCGCATTCGACGTGACGCGGTCGCGCGCGGAGCTCGGCGAGGACATGGGGCGCTTCGTCGGGGCATCGGCGCTGGCGGAGCTCGTGTTGCGCTTTAGTGGCGCGGACGACGTGTCGGTGGCGCTCTTCGAGGTGCTCGCCGACGCAATGGACAACCTCGCAGCGGCCCAGGATCTCGTGGCGATGGAGGCGACGCTCTCGGGCGCCTGGCGCCTCGTGGCGGAGATGGGCTTCGCGCCGGCCATTGACTCGTGTGCGTCGTGCCACGCGGCGATCGATGTCGAGGGCGATCTGCCGTTCAGCCACACCGCGGGTGGCGTGCTCTGCGAGCGATGCGCGCGGCTCTATCCCGGTGGCCGGCGGCTCCCCCTCGCGGCGCGCCGAGCGATCGCGGAGTGGAGTCAGGGGCGCAGGGTGGAGGAGTGCGATGCGAGGGCCGCCAAGGCGCACCAGCGCCTCCTTCGCGAGTTCCTGCAGCAGCACCTGGCGGACGGACGCGCCCTGCGCGCCTTCGACGCGTGGGAGCAGGGCGCGCTGGTCGCCCGATGAACTGTAGCACTTGTAGCACTTGTAGCACTTGTAGCACTTGTAGCACTTGTAGCACTTGTAGCA